>DATFGS010000541.1:0-2930 GCA_035249225.1 Candidatus Methylomirabilota bacterium
ACGTAGGCCACCCGCAGGCCCCGCTGACGCAGGCGCATGATGGCCAGCACCGCGTCGTTGACGTAGCAGAACCCGGACGCGCGCCCGGGCATGGCGTGGTGCAGGCCCCCCGCGAAGTGGAAGGCCCGCGTGGCCTCCCCGTCCGCGACGAGCTGGGCCGCGAGCAGGGAGCCGCCCGCGCCGAGCTGCGCGGCCTCCCAGAGCCCGGGGAAGATCGGGTTGTCGCCGGGGCCGAGCCCGTAGCGGGCGGCGTGCGGCACCCAGTCCCCCGCGCTCACCGCGCGCAGGATCTCGATGTACTCGCGCGAGTGAAAGCGGGCGATCTCGTCGAGCTCGGCGCGCTCGGGCGCCCACACCTTGGCGCGCGGCAGCGCGGTGAGGCCGTAGGCCTCCATGAGCCGCCAGGTGAGCCCGAGCCGCTCCATGCGGAGCGGATGCTCCGGCCCGTAGTCGAACTGGCGCCACTCGTCGGAGTAGATGATGGCCGTAGTCATGATTTCTTGCGCGCCCAGTGACCGGACTTGCCGCCGGACTTCTCGACGAGGCAGAGATCCGTCAGCACGATTCCCTTGTCGACCGCCTTCACCATGTCGTACACGGTGAGGCCGGCCACCGCGGCCGCGGTCAGCGCTTCCATCTCCACGCCGGTCTTGTCCACCGTGCGAACCCGCGCGTGCACGGTGATGGTGGAGCGGCGCGCGTCGAGCACGAACTCCACGTCCACCCCGGTGATACGCAGCGGGTGGCAGAGGGGAATCAGGTCGGGCGTGCGCTTGGCCGCCATGATCCCGGCGGTGCGCGCCACCCCGAGCACGTCGCCCTTCGCGAGCTGGCCCGCGCGCACCGCGGCCAGCGTGGCCGCCTTCATCTTCAGGGTGACGCGGGCGGCCGCCTCCCGGACGGTCTCCGACTTGGCGGAGACGTCCACCATCCGGGCTTCACCGGCAGAGGTCAGGTGGGAGAGGCCACGAAAGCCCGGCATCTCCCGGGACGGGGACATCGGTCGGGTTGTGAACCCGACTCAGGCGTGGGTCGCGGCGCGCGCGTGCCGGAGCAGGGTCTCCATCCGGTCCTTCGCGATGAGCTTGAGCTTCTTCAGCTCGCTCACGCGCCACTGCTGATCGGGAGCCAGGAATCCGCGCGTGGTCAGCGCGGCCAGCTCCTCCTCGTAGCGGTGGTGCTCTTCACGGAGGGTGCGGAAGTCGTGATTCTCGGCGGTGAGTCGCTCGATGAAGGCTTCCGTGTCGGGCATGCGGACCTCCTTGCGAGGCGGTTGACCCTGCCCCAACCAGCGTCGTCACCCGCGTTATACTCCCCGCCTCTTCGGACTGTCAAGGCTTGGCGTGACGCAGGAGGTGGGGGGCGGTGGCCTTGAAGTGCGCGGTCACCGGGCTGCCGGCCGCGAAGCCCAGCTCCTCCACGGAGCGTTGCGTCACCAGGGCCACCAGGGGGAATCCGCAGTCAATCACGACGCGGACATGGGGCCCACTCGGCACGAGGCGTTGGACCGTGCCGCCCAGCCGGTTGAACTCGCGCGTGCCGCCGGGCTTGGGGGCACCGGGAAAGATCGTCACGTCCTCCGGTCTCACGCAGAGACGCACAAGCTCCCCCGGCTCGGCCCGCTGCGCCACCTCGACCGTTTGCCCCCCGACGTCCACGAGGGCCAGGTCTCGCGTCCACTCGACGACCCGCCCATCGAGGATGGTCTCGACGCCCACGAAGCGGGCCACGTCCTCGGAGGCGGGCGCCCGGAACACCTGAGCCGCGTCGTCGAGCTGCACGAGGCGACCGCCCATGAGGACGCCGACCCGGTCGCCCAGCGTCATGGCCTCGGCACGGTCGTGTGTCACCAGCACGGTGGTGGTGCGCTCCTGGCGCAGGATCCGGGCGAAGTCGTCGAGGAGGGCCTCGCGGGTGGGCTGGTCCAGCGCCGAGAACGGCTCATCGAGCAGCAACAGCTCGGGCTCGAGCACGAGCGCGCGGGCCAGCGCGGTCCGCTGCGCCTCGCCACCCGAGAGCGTGCGCGCCTGGCGCGCCGCCAGATGCCCGATGCCGAGCCGCGCGAGCCATGCGTCCACCTGCGGCGCCACGCGGCCGGCATCCACGCCGCGGAAGCGAAGGCCGAGGCCCACATTGGCCCGGACCGTGGTATCCGCGAGGAGGGGCTCCTGGAAGACGCTGGCCATGCGCCGCCGCACCGCGAGGCCCTGGGCCGGGCTCACGGGCTCGCCCTGGAACCGCACGCTGCCTGCGGTCGCCGGCTCGATGAGGCCCATGACCCGGAGCAGGGTGGACTTGCCCGCGCCATTGGGGCCGATGACCGCGAGGACCTGACCCGCGTCCACCGCCAGCTCGGGGATGTCCAGAATGGCTCGGCCCGCGCGCGCGACCTGTACGCCGTGCAGCGCGACGACCGGCGGCGCCATCAGGTGGAGGGCAGCACGTGGATCGCGCCGCGGTGCAGCGAGAACTGCCAGTGCCGGTCTCGCTCGATCTCGAGGATCTCGTAGACGAGCCGCGGTACCTCGAGCTCGAGATCGTAGTCGCCCTGGGCGGGCGCGCCCGGCTCGTCGAGCCGGATGAACAGCGTCCAGGAGGCGCCCTGGTCCACCTCGCGGACGACGGTGCCGACCATCAGGTTCATGTGGTGCGAGCCGTCCACGCCGGTGCGGTCCTTGCGGATCAGCCGCACATACTCCGGGCGGATGAAGAACGCGAGCGGGGTGTCCGGCGCGGGCAGGTACGCGTGGGTCGGCGAGTTCACCGCCTCGAGAGTCTGCCCCCGCCAGCGGAACTGGATGCGGTCGGAGGTGGCCTTGAGCGTGACCCCCTGCACCAGGTTCCGGATCCCCATGATACGCGCCACGCTGCGCGACGAGGGCTGCGACAGCAGCTCGGCGCGCGGCGCCGCCTGGATGACTCGCCCTTCT
>DATFGS010000542.1:0-10462 GCA_035249225.1 Candidatus Methylomirabilota bacterium
CAAGGGCTGGACCGGACCCCGCGAGATCGACGGTCTCCCCGTCGAGGGCACCTTCCGCGCGCACCAGGTGCCGGTGGACCGCGTGCGGGAGGATCCCGCCCATCTGGCCCTGCTCGAGCGCTGGATGCGCAGCTATCGGCCGGAGGAGCTGTTCGACGAGGGCGGCCGCTTCCGCGGAGAGCTGGCCGCGCTCGCGCCGACGGGCGCGCGCCGGCTCGGCGCGAATCCCCACGCCAACGGCGGCCGCCTCTTGCGGCCGCTCGACCTGCCCGACTTCGCGGAGTACGCGCTGCCGGTGCCGCGGCCGGCCACCGAGCTGCACGGCTCGACCCGTCAGCTCGGGAAGTTCATGCGCGACATCTTCACGCGCAACCGCGCGGCCGCCAACTTCCGCCTGTTCTGCCCCGACGAGACGAACTCGAACCGGCTCGGCGACGTCTTCGAGGTCGAGCGCCGGTGCTCGGTACTCCCGCAGTCGGCCGCCGACGATCACCTGGCGCCGGACGGCCGGGTGATGGAGATCCTGAGCGAGCACTGCTGCCACGGCTGGCTCGAGGGCTACCTGCTCACCGGCCGCCACGGCCTGTTCGCGAGCTACGAGGCGTTCGCGATGGTGTCGGCGTCCATGACCGTGCAGCACGCCAAGTGGCTGCAGGAGGCGGCCCGGCTGCGGTGGCGGGCCCCGGTCGCCTCGCTCAACATCCTGCTCACGTCCACCTCGTGGCGCCAGGACCACAACGGCTTCAGCCACCAGGGCCCGGGCCTGATCGACGTGGTGCTCTCGAAGAAGGGGACGGTCTCGCGGATCTATCTGCCGCCCGACGCCAACACCCTGCTCTCGGTGGCCGATCACTGCTTCCGCAGTCGGGACTACGTGAACCTGATCGTCATCGACAAGCAGCCGCAGCTGCAGTGGCTCGATCTCGAGACGGCCCGGGCGCACTGCGCGCGGGGCGCGTCGATCTGGCCCTGGGCGGGCACCCCGGGCGACGGGCCGCCCGAGGTGGTGCTGGCCGCGGCCGGCGACGTGCCGACGCTCGAGGTGATCGCCGCGGCCTGGCTGCTTCGGCGCCACGCGCCGGGGATCCGGGTGCGGGTGGTCAACGTGGTGGACCTCATGACCCTGTTCGCGCCGCGCTTCCACCCGCACGGTCTCACCGACGACGCGTTCGTCGCCCTCTTCACCGAGGCGACGCCGGTGGTGTTCGCCTTCCACGGCTATCAGCGCGCGGTCCACGAGCTGATCCACGGCCGTCCCGGCGCCGAGCGCTTCCACGTGCGCGGCTTCAACGAGGAGGGCACCACCACCACGCCGTTCGACATGGTGGTGCGCAACGAGATGAGCCGCTACCATCTCTGCCTCGAGGCGCTCCGCCGGCTGCCGCCGGGGGAGACGCGGGGAGCCGCGCTCGCCGCGCACTGCCACGCCATGCTCGAGCGGCACCCCGGATTCATCCGCGAGCACTTCGAGGACATGCCGGAGGTGCGGGACTGGCGATGGAGCGAGCCCTGATGCCGGGCGCCCCGATCGTGCTCTGCCTGAACGCGGGGTCCTCGTCGCTCAAGTTCTCGGTCTGGGACGGGGAGGAGAGCCTCGGCGAGGGCGAGGTGGAAGAGATCGGCCGACCCGGGGCCTTCGCGTGGCTGCGGGCCCCCGGCACGCCGACGCGCCGGTTGCCCGGCCGGTGGGCCGATCACGGCGAGGCGGTCACCGGGGTCTTCGCGCTGCTGGGAGAGCACACGCTGCCCACCCCGGAGGGCGTCGGCCACCGGCTCGTGCACGGCGGGGCGCGACACGTGGCGCCGGAGCGGGTGACGCCCGCGCTGCTGGGCGAGCTGCGCGCGCTCGTCCCGCTGGCGCCGCTCCACCTGCCGAGCGGTCTCGCGGGCGTGGAGGCGGTGGCCGCGCGCTTTCCCGCGCTGCCGCAGGCGGTCTGCTTCGACACCGCGTTCCATCGGGACCTGCCGGAGAGCGCCCGGCGCCTGGCGCTCCCGCGGGCCCTGGCCGACGCGGCCGGCATCCAGCGCTTCGGCTTCCACGGGCTGTCCTACGAGTACGTGCTGGAGCATCTGGGCGCGGCCGGGCGCGGCCGGGTGGTGATCGCCCACCTCGGCAGCGGAGCCAGCATGGCCGCGGTACGCGACGGCCGTCCGGTGGACACGAGCATGGGGATGACCCCGACCGGCGGGTTCATGATGGGCACGCGCACCGGCGATCTCGATCCGGGCGTGCTCCTGTACCTGCTGCGGGAGAAGGGGTACGACGCGGACCGCCTCGACCGGCTGGTGAACAAGGAGTCGGGCCTGCTCGGGGTGTCGGGCACGAGCGCGGACATGGCGACGCTGCTGGAGCGGCGGGAGCGCGACGAGGCGGCCGCGCTGGCGGTGGCGATGTTCTGCTACCAGGTGCGCAAGCAGGTGGGGGCCTTCGCGGCCGCGCTGGGGGGCCTCGACACGCTGGTGTTCACGGCGGGCATCGGGGAGCGGGCGGCGGCGGTGCGCGCGGAGATCTGCGCGGGGCTCGAGCATCTGGGCGTCCGCCTCGATCCGGCGCGGAACGCGGCCCACGCCGATCCGCTGAGCGCCCCGGGGCGCGCCTGCGCGGTGCGGGTCGTGGCCACCCGCGAGGACATGATGATCGCCCGGCACAGCCGGGCGGTGCTGTTCGGGGGACGGCGAGAGGAGACATCGTGATCAGCCAGAGCGAGGCGTGGGCGGCGCTGCGGAAGCATCACGGCCGGATGCGGGACGTGCACCTGAGGACGCTCTTCGCGGAGGACCCGGGGCGCGGCGAGCGGCTCGCGCTCGAGGCGGCCTCACTCTACCTCGACTACTCGAAGAACCGGGTCACCGACGAGACCCTGCGGCTCCTGCTCGCGCTGGCCGAGGCGGCCGGCCTGCGCGCGCGCATCGACGCGATGTTCTCGGGCGAGAAGATCAACGTGACCGAGCAGCGCGCGGCGCTCCACGTGGCCCTGCGGGCGCCCCGCGGGACACGCATCCTGGTGGACGGCCAGGACGTGGTGCCGGGCGTGCACGCGGTGCTGGATCGCCTGGCCGACTTCTCCACCCGCGTGCGCGGCGGCGCCTGGGCCGGCTTCACCGGCAAGCCCATCCGCAACGTGGTCAACATCGGCATCGGGGGCTCGGACCTGGGGCCGGTCATGGCCTACGAGGCGCTGCGGCACTACGGCGACCGCCGGCTCACGCTGCGGTTCGTCTCCAACGTGGACGGCACCGACTTCGTCGAGGCCACCCGCGACCTCGATCCGGCCGAGACGCTCTTCGTCGTCTCCTCCAAGACCTTCACCACCCAGGAGACGCTGGCCAACGCGCACGCGGCGCGGGACTGGTCGCTGCGCGGGCTCCGCGATCCGAAGGCGGTCGCGCGGCACTTCGTGGCGGTGTCCACCAACGCGGCGGAGGTGGCGAGGTTCGGCATCGACATCGCCAACATGTTCGAGTTCTGGGACTGGGTGGGCGGCCGCTACTCCTACGACTCGGCCATCGGGCTGTCGCTCATGATCGCGATCGGGCCCGAGCACTTCCGGGCCATGCTCGCGGGCTTCCACGAGATGGACGAGCACTTCCGCACCGCGCCGTTCGCGCGCAACCTGCCGGTGCTCCTCGGCCTGCTCGGGATCTGGTACGTCGACTTCTTCGGCGCGGAGAGCCACGCGGTGCTGCCCTACAGCCACTATCTGGCCCGGTTCCCGTTCTACCTGCAGCAGCTCGACATGGAGTCGAACGGCAAGTCGGTGGACCTCGACGGGCGGCGGGTGGACTACCAGACCGGCCCGGTCATCTGGGGCACGCCGGGCACGAACGGTCAGCACGCTTACTACCAGCTCCTCCACCAGGGCCCGCGGCTGATCCCCGCCGACTTCATCGGCTTCGCGCGCACGCTCAACCCGTTCGGACGGCACCAGGATCTGCTCACCGCGAACCTGATCGCCCAGACCGAGGCGCTCGCCTTCGGCAAGACCGCGGCCGAGGTGGCCGCGGAGGGGGTGCCCGCCGCCCAGGTGCCGCACCGCACCTTCGAGGGGAACCGGCCGAGCAACACGATCCTGGCCGACGAGCTCACCCCGGCCGCGCTGGGGCGCCTCGTCGCGCTCTACGAGCACAAGGTGTTCGTGCAGGGCTCGATCTGGCGCATAAACTCGTTCGACCAGTGGGGCGTGGAGCTGGGCAAGGCGCTCGCCGGCCGGATCGCGCCCGAGCTCGAGAGCCGGGACGAGCCCGCGCTGCGGCACGACGGCTCCACCAACGCGCTGATCCGCCGCTACCGCCGCCTGCGCGCCCGCGACGCCTGATCCCGCGGCGCCCTTGCGGACGTTGGGGCCGTGTGCCACGATCCGGTTGGCTCCCCGAGCCCGGGTTTTGCCCTCGACGCCGAGAGGAGACCACCGCCATGTGCCGTTCATCCCTCGTTCCCGTCGCGTCGTGCCTGCTGCTCGTCCTCGCCCTGATCGCGCTGCCCGGCTGTCTGGTCTCGCCCGCCCGCGCCGACCTCATGGTCATCGGCAACGATCAAAAGGTGGCGTGGGACGCGGAGGGCAACCGGTCGTTCGTGGCGCCCGGCAAGGACACCATCGTGATCGTGGATGTCGCCGCGCGCGAGACCCCGCGGATCGTGGCCACCTTCCCCCTCATGAACTCGATCTTCGGGCCGCCCACCAACCTGGCCATCACCCCGGACGAGCGGCTGGCGATCGTGGTCAACTCGGTCACCTGGGTGCAGGACGGCGCGGCCTGGAAGCCCGCCCCCGACAACAAGCTCTACGTGTTCGATCTCAAGGCGAGCCCGCCCGCGCAGATCGCCACCGTGGAGGTGGGCAAGCAGCCGTCGGGCCTCGCGATCAACGCGCGCGGCGATCTCGCGCTCGTCACCAATCGCGCCGACAAGTCCATCAGCGTGGTGTCCATCCAGGGCATGGCCGTGAAGCTGGTGGACACGGTGGCGATGGGCGACGAGGTGGCCGCGGTGGCGATCACGCCGGACGGCAAGCGCGCGCTCGCGGTGAAGTTCCCCGCGCACAAGGTCGCGGTGCTCGCCATCGACGGACAGAAGGTGACCTACGACAGCAAGCTCGACATGCCGGTGGGCCAGTGGCCCTACAACGTGGACGTCACGCCCAACGGGCGGATCGCGATCACCGCCGACAACGGCTTCTCCGGCTCGCCGGACGGGCACGTCGACACGGTCAGCGTGATCGACCTGGAGGCGACGCCGCCGCGGGTGATCGACCGGGTGGTGGTGGGCGACGCCCCCGAGGGCCTCGCGATCAGCCCCCGGGGCGACGTGGCGGTGGCGGTGCTGCTGGGCGGCGCGAGCTCGCTCAAGAGCGCCTGGTTCAACACCAAGCGCAACGGCAGCGTCGCGGTGCTCAAGATCGACGGCAAGAAGGTGACCAAGGTCGGCGAGGTCGAGGTGGGCGGGCTGCCGGAGGGCGCGGTCTTCAGCCCCGACGGCGCGTACCTCTACGTCGGCAACTACGTGGACAGCGACGTGTCGATCCTGAAGGTGAACGGCGCCACCATCACCGACACCGGCAAGAAGCTCAAGCTCCCCGGCCAGCCCGCCTCCATGCGCGGGCGGGCCCGGTAGGAGGCCGGCGATGGATCTCTCGCGCCGGGGCTTCATCAAGCTGTCCGCGAGCGCGGCCGCGGCCGGGGGCGCGCTCGCGGGACCCGGGGACGCGCGGGGCGCGGCGCCGGTGCTGGTCGCGCAGGCGGGCGGCGCGCCCATGCCGCTCGGCTTCAATCCCGCCGATCCCGGCCTCAAGTACGAGCTGGTGATCGCCAACGGCGACGTGGTCGATCCCGTGCAGAAGGCGCGCGCGAAGCGCGACATCGGCATCCGCTTCGGCCAGATCGCGGCGGTGGCCGCGAGCATCCCGCCCGACCGGGCCGTCCAGCGCATCGACGCGGCCGGCAAGCTGGTGACGCCGGGACTGATCGACCTGCATACTCACCTGTGCCCGCATCTCGGCATCGGCCTGCCCGCCGACGAGCTGGTGCCGATCACCGCGACCACCACCGCGGTGTCGGCGGGCGACGCGGGCGCGTACACCTTCGGGAACTTCCGCCACGGGGTCGTCCCCCAGTCGCGCACGCGGCTGTTCGGGTTCGTGCACATCGCCTCCATCGGGCTCGCGGGCGGCCTCGCCCCCGGCGAGATGCTCAACATCGAGTACGCCAACGTGGAGGCGTGCGCCAAGACGGTGGCCGAGAACGCGGACCTCACGCTCGGCGTGAAGGTGCGCATCACCGATTCGGTGGTGGGGCAGAACGGCCTCGAGCCGCTGCGGCGCGCGATCCGCGCCGCCGAGATGGCGGGCAAGCAGTTCCGCGTGATGTGCCACATCGGCTCGGCGCCCGGCAGCCTCTCCGACCTGCTCGACCTGCTGCGCCCCGGCGACGTGCTCACCCACGCCTACAGCGGCGCCGGGAACAACACGGTGCAGAACGGGCGCGTGATCCCCGCGGCCCTGGCCGCCAAGCAGCGCGGGGTCATCGTCGACGTCGGGCACGGCGGCGGCAGCTTCGACTACACGGTCTGCGAGCCGGCCATGCAGCAGGGCTTCGGCCCGGACACGATCTCGAGCGACATCCACGCGGTCTCGATCAACACCCCCGGGTATCCGACGCTGCCCTGGGTGATGTCGAAGTTCCTCGGGATGGGCATGCCGCTCGAGGAGGTGGTGGCCCGGGCCACCTCCGAGCCCGGCCGGATCATCGGCAAGGTGCCGGGGCTGGGCACCCTGGCGGTGGGGGCCCCCGCCGACCTGGCCATCTTCGACCTGGTGGACGGGCCGGTCGACTTCGTGGACACCCGGAACAACCGGCGCGCGGGCACCCGCAAGCTGATCCCGGTCCTGACCGTCCGGGGTGGGCGGCCCTACGGGCGGCCGCCGCTGCCGATCCCCTTCCTTTATTAAGGGGGTACAGGGCTATCGGGGGGTCTTGGGCCTTGTGATATCCTTCCTTGGCCTGATCCTCCCCGCACCGAGATACCCGCGACCCGTCGTGCGAGAGTGGCGGAACTGGCAGACGCGCTGGACTTAGGATCCAGAGGGGCAACCCGTGGGGGTTCAACTCCCCCCTCTCGCACCAGAACCCTGGGAGTCGCCAAGAAGGTGGAGCGGCCATGAAGGTGGAGATCGAAGAGCTGGGGGGCTGCAAGCGGCGGCTCCAGGTCGAGGAAGCCCCCGAGGTCGTCTCGAAAGCCTGGGAGCAGGCGTTCGACCGCGTGCAGCGCGAGGCGAAGCTGCCCGGATTCCGCAAGGGCAAGGTCCCCCGCAGCATGATCAAGCTGCACTTCGCGGACGACGTGCGCCAGGAGGTGGCCCGCCACCTGATTCCCGACGTCTACCGTCAGGCCCTCGCCGAGACGCGCATCGAGCCGGTTGAGGAGCCCGATCTCCAGGAGGTCACGCTCGAGGAGAACGCGGCGCTCAAGTTCGCGGCGGTGGTCGAGGTCAAGCCGGTCATCACCCTGGGCGCCTACACCGGCCTGACGGTCGAGCACACGCCCAAGCCGTTCGCGGAGACCGAGGTGGACGAGGCGCTCGGCACGCTGCAGGAGCAGCACGCGGAGTACCGCGCGGTCGAGCGGGCCGCCGATCCCGGCGACCTGGTCATCGTGGACTACACCCTCACCCCCGAAGGGGAGGAGGCCCGCTCCGAGACCGGCTACGGCTTCGTCATCGGCGGCGGCAGCGTGCTGCCCGAGATGGAGGAGGCGGTGATCGGCCTGAGCGCGGGAGGCTCGCGCCAGACGCGAGTGCGCTTCGGCGACGACCATCGCAACGAGGCCCTGCGCGGCAAGTCGGCCGAGGCGAGCGTGACCGTGACCGAGGTGAAGGAGAAGGTCCTGCCCGCGCTCGACGACGAACTCGCCAAGACGGTGGGCGGCAACTTGGAGACGCTGGACGCGCTGCGGACCGAGGTCCGCACCGGGCTCTCGGCGCGGCGCGACGCGGACAACCGGCGCGCGCTCGAGACCGCGGTGCTCGACGCGGTCATGGCCGGCCACACTTTCGAGGTGCCGGAGGCGCTCATCCTGCGCCAGGTGGGGCACCAGATCGAGCACGCTCGGGAGCACATGCGCCGGCAGGGGGTCGATCCGGACCGGGTGCCGTGGGACTACAAGAAGCTGCTGGAGGACCTGCGTCCCGGCGCCGAGAAGGCGGTCAAGCGCGCCCTGCTGATCGAGGCCATCGCGGAGAAGGAGGGCCTCGGCGCCACCGACGCGGACGTGGACGCCGAGATCGAGCGCGTGGCCCAGGCCAGCCAGCGGCCCGCGCCCGCGGTCCGGCGGATGCTCGAGCAGAGCGGGGACCTGGAAGGGATCCGGCACTCCCTGGGCGAGCGCCGGACGATCGATTTCCTCATCGAAAAGAATCAGGCAAAGACCGCCTGAGGTACACTACGAGTATGGCAAGGAGGCGCCCGATGGGATTGGTCCCGATGGTGGTGGAGCAGACCCCGCGCGGCGAGCGGGCGTTCGACATCTTTTCCCGGCTCCTCAAGGAGCGGATCATCTTCCTCCCGACCTATATCGAGGATGAGATCGCCAACCTGGTCATCGCCCAGATGCTGTTCCTGGAAGCCGAGGACCCGGACAAGGACATCTACCTCTACGTCAATTCGCCCGGCGGGTCGGTCACCGCGGGCATGGCCATCTACGACACCATGCAGTACGTGAAGCCCGCCATCTCGACCATCTGCATGGGCCAGGCCGCCTCGATGGGCGCGCTGCTGCTGGCCGCGGGCGGAAAGGGCAAGCGCTTCGCGCTCCCCCACGCGCGAATCATGATCCACCAGCCGCTGGGCGGGGTGCAGGGCCAGGCCACCGACATCGACATCCAGGCCAAGGAGATCCTCCGGATGCGCGAGGAGCTGAACCGCATCCTGGTGCACCACACCGGCCAGTCCATGGAGAAGATCCAGCGGGACACCGACCGCGACTTCTTCATGACCGCCGAGCAGGCCAAGGAATACCGGATCGTGGACGAGGTCATCTCCTCCAAGCCGACCACGCGGCCCGTCTCCGAAGTGGTCGTCACCCCCAAGTAAGGACCGGCCATGGCCCGCACGCGAGAAGGCGGCGGCGCACTCAAGTGCTCGTTCTGCGGCAAGAGCCAGAACGACGTCCGCAAGCTGATCGCGGGGCCGACCGTCTACATCTGCGACGAGTGCATCGAGCTCTGCAACGACATCATCGCGGAGGAGTGGGAAGAGGAGAAGAGTCGGGAGCTGCGGAGCCTCCCCAAGCCCGCCGAGATCAAGAACGTGCTCGACCAGTACGTGGTCGGCCAGGAGCGGGCCAAGAAGGTCCTCGCGGTCGCGGTGCACAATCACTACAAGCGCATCGAGGCCGGCACCGAGGCCGGGGACGTGGAGCTGCAGAAGGCCAACATCCTCCTGATCGGCCCCACCGGCTCCGGCAAGACCCTCCTCGCCCAGACCCTCGCCAAGATGCTCCACGTGCCGTTCACCATCGCCGACGCCACCACCCTCACCGAGGCGGGCTACGTGGGCGAGGACGTGGAGAACATCATTCTCCGGCTGCTGCAGGCCGCCGACTACGACGTCGAGCGCGCCCAGCGCGGCATCGTCTACATCGACGAGATCGACAAGATCGCGCGCAAGTCGGAGAACCCGTCGATCACCCGGGACGTCTCCGGCGAGGGCGTGCAGCAGGCCCTGCTCAAGATCCTGGAGGGCACGGTGGCCAACGTGCCGCCGCAGGGCGGGCGCAAGCATCCCCACCAGGAGTTCATCCAGGTCGACACCACCAACGTGCTCTTCATCTGCGGCGGCGCCTTCGTGGGGGTCGAGAAGCTGGTGGAGGGACGGGTGGGCAAGACCGGCATCGGCTTCGGGGCCGAGATCAAGAGCCGCGAGGACCGGCGGGTCGGCGACCTGCTCGCCCTGATCCAGCCCGAGGACCTGCTCAAGTACGGGCTCATCCCCGAGTTCGTGGGCCGCCTCCCGGTGGTGGCCACGCTCCACGACCTGGACGAGCCGGCGCTGGTGCGCATCCTGCGCGAGCCGAAGAACGCGATCATCAAGCAGTACCAGAAGTACTTCGAGCTCGAGAAGGTGCGGCTCAAGTTCACCGACGACGCGGTGGCCGCGGTGGCCCGCGAGGCGATGAAGCGCGGCACCGGGGCGCGGGGTCTGCGCGCGGTGCTGGAGGAGGTCATGCTCGAGGTCATGTACGAGCTGCCCTCGCTGCCCGCCCTCAAGGAATGCATAATCACTCGAGAAGTCATCCTCAACAAGGATCGCCCCATCCTCATCTCCGAGCAGAAGGAGCAGTCCGCGTAGTCCGCGTCACCCCGCGAAGGGCCGCCCTCTGTGCGCTGCTGCTGTTCCCGCTCGCCGTCGCCGCCCAGCCCGCCGCGCTCGATGATTACCTGCAGATGCGCCGCGCCCTCGACGACGCCCG
>DATFGS010000543.1:0-3260 GCA_035249225.1 Candidatus Methylomirabilota bacterium
TACCAGCGGCCGGCCACCGACCGCGGCGGTGTCGCCGCCGCAGCGGGGGCCGCCACCGCCGGCGCGGGAGTGAGCGCGCCCGGCGTCACGCCCTCCACCAGCCTCTTCCGCATCGTGGCGTACTCGTCCTCGGTGATCCGCCCGCGCGCCTTCAGGTCGTCGAGCTGCGCGAGCTGCTGCTCGAAGCCCTGCCGCGGCGTCTGGCCCGCCGCGGCGGCCTGGACCGCCGCGTTGAACTCCTCGCCGCTCTCGATCCCCCGGTAGGAGCCGGGCGGCGGCGGGTCCATCTGCTTGTCGCGCACGTAGCCGCGGCTGCCGAGGCACGCGCGGTAGTACTGCTCGACCGCCTCCAGCGCGGCGCCGGCGGGCAGCGTGGCGGCGGCCTGCCGCAGGCAGGCCTGGTTATCCTGCGTGAACTGCTCGGCGGTGGCGCCGGGCTTCGACCAGTAGTAACGGCTGCAGCCGGTAGCGGCGCTCAGCAGCAGGAGCAGCAGGACCGAGCAGAGGGGGGCCTTCATCATCGAAGATCTCCTCGTGGAAACAGTCGGTCGTGGGTGGATCATAGCGCAAACCTTTTGCTTCCCCGAAGCGCGGTGGTAGGCTTCCCGGCATGAGGCCCGATGGCATGGCCCTTCCCGGAGCTCCCGCGACGACGGCCCGGGTCGCCCGGCGCATCAAGCCGCGGCGGCCCTGGATGCTGATCGCCTCCTGCCTCCTGCTGGTGGGGCTGAGCGTGACCCTGTGGGGGAAGTGGGTCGAGAACCGGGAGCGCGCCGATCGGCTGGCCGCGGAGCTGAAGAAGGTTTACGTGGAGGCCGAGAAGCTCCGGACCGAGGCGGCCCTCGCCAAGCAGCGCGTCGTCCAGCTCGAGCGTCAGCTCCGCCGCGCCCCGCGCCCCGCCGCTCCCGAATCGCGTTAGCGGGCCCGGTCCCACACCGCCAGCAGCCGCTGGTTCTGCTCCGCCGTCCCCACCGCGATCCGCAGGTGCCCGGGGAAGCCCACGCCCGCGCCGTCCCGGACCAGGATCCCCGCCTGGAACAGCGCGGCGCGCAGCGGCCCGGCCCGCTCGCCGGCCTTGGCCAGCACGAAGTTGGCCTGCGAGGGCGGCGACGGCGCCCCGCGCGCGGCCAGCGCGGCCTGTAGCCGCGGCCGCTCCTCCAGCACCACCCGGCGCGTGCGGTCGAGGTGCTCGGGATCGCCCAGGGCGGCCACCGCCGCGACCTGGGCGAGGCGATTGACGTTGTAGGGCGCGCGCACCCGGTTCAGCCGCTCGATGTGCTCCGGCCGCGCGATGGCGTAGCCGATCCGCAGCCCCGCCAGCCCCGCGATCTTGGAGAACGTCCGCAGCGAGACCAGCGTGGGGTAGCGCCGCTGGAGCACCACCCCGTCGGCGGTGTCGTCGTCGTCGCAGAAATCGATGTACGCCTCGTCCAGGATCACGAGCGGCGGGTCGTCGCCGAGGGCGTCGAGGAAGCGCTCGAGCGGGCGGCGGCGCACGATGGTGGCCGCGGGATTGTGCGGCGTGCAGACGATCACGCACTTCGTCCGCGGGGTGACCCGGCCGAGCATGTCGTCGAGATCCTGCTCGTAGCCCTTGAGCGGGCTCTGCACCACCGTCGCGCCCGACAGGGTCGCCTCGGTGCCGTAGGGCTCGAAGGCCGGGTGAGGGATCACGACCTCGTCGCCGGGATCGAGCGCCGCGCGCGCCAGCATGGCGAGGAGCTCGTCGGCGCCGTTGCCGAGCACGATCGACTCGGGCGGCGCGCCGAGCCGCTTGGCGAGCGCCTCCCGTACCTCGGTGCCGCCGCCGTCGGGATAGAGATGCGCGCGCGGGGCCTCCCGCCGGATCGCCTCGACGACCTGCGCCGAGGGCCCGAGCGGGTTCTCGTTCGCGGACATGCGCAGGAGGGAGTCCAGGCCGAGCTCGCGCGCCACCACTTCGAGCGATTTGCCCGCGTCGTACGGATCGACCCGGTCGAGGACAGCACGCCACAGCCGTCGCATAGGGCGTCATTGTAACTGCGATACAAGTTCGCGCCAAGTTTGACTTTCTTCGCACTCCACGCTACCGTTTCGGCATGTCTGCGGAACTGCTTCGACAGGTTCGCCGCGTCGAGGCGCAGGCCGACAAGGGATTCGACGGCAGCGCGGCCGAGCGCGTGGAGCGGCGGCGACGGCTGCGGCTCGAGGTCCTGCGTCAGCACCTCACCTCCAACGTGGATTTCCTCCGCGCGGCCCACCTGGGCGGCGCCTCCGGCCAGCAGTCGGTCGCGGCGTACGCCGGCTTCATGGACGTCTTCCTCGGCGCGCTCTACCGCTTGGCGGTGGACGACGCCAGGCGCGAGGGCCTCACGCCGAGCCCCCTCGTGCTGGTGGCCCTGGGCGGCTACGGCCGCGGCGAGCTGCACCCGCTCTCCGATCTCGACCTCATGCTGATCTACGACGGGGAAATGGGGCCCTACGTGCAGCGGGTGACCCAGGGGCTGCTCTACGCCCTCTGGGACCTGGGGCTCCAGGTCGGCCACGCGGTGCGCAGCCTGCCCGACTGCCTCGCGATGGCCCGCACCGACTTCCCGAGCCGGACCTCCATGCAGCAGGCGCGCTTCCTGGTGGGCGACCGCCGGCTCTTCAATCGCTTCCGGAAGGTGCTGGCCGAGAACGTCTACCAGAAGGACTTCGCCCAGTTCCTCGAGACCACGCTGACCGAGCGGGACCAGCGCTATCGCAAGTTCGGCGGCTCCCCCTACATGGGCGAGCCCAACGTGAAGGAATCGGCGGGCGGGCTGCGCGACATCCACACCGCGATGTGGCTGGCCTCCACCAAGTTCGGCACGCGGACCCTGCGGGAGCTGGCGGACAAGCGGCTCATCAACGAGCGCGAGCAGAAGACGACCGACGAGGCGCTCACCTTCCTGTGGCGGGTGCGCAACGAGCTGCACTTTCTCTCCGGGCACAAGAACGACGTGCTCTCGCGTGACATCCAGCCGCAGATCGCGAAGAACTTCGGCTACGCGGGCGACGAGCTGTCGCTGCCCGTCGAGAAGTTCATGCGCGATTACTACCTCCACGCCCGGGTGATCCACCGGGTGTCGCGCCGGCTGATCGCCCGATGCCGGGAGACCCTCTCGCGCCGCGCCAGCGTGCAGCGCCGCGCGCGCCAGGAGGCGCTCGCCGACGGCCTCATCGTGCTCGACGAGCAGCTCCACCTCGCCCAGCCCGACGGGCGGGCCTTCCGCGAGGAGCCGCTGCGGCTCCTCAAG
>DATFGS010000544.1:0-4169 GCA_035249225.1 Candidatus Methylomirabilota bacterium
CCTTGCGGCGGTCGCCGAAGCCGGGGGCCTTCACCGCCGCGGTGTGCAGCGTGCCGCGCAGCTTGTTGACCACCAGGGTGGCGAGCGCCTCACCCTCGATGTCCTCCGCGATGATGAGGAACGGCTTGCCCGAGCGGGCCACCTGCTCGAGCAGCGGCAGCATGTCCTTCATCACGCTGATCTTCTTCTCGTGGATCAGGACCAGCGCGTCCTCGAGCACGACCTCCATGCGCTCGGCGTCGGTCACGAAGTACGGGGAGAGGTAGCCACGGTCGAACTGCATGCCCTCGACCACGTCCAGCACTGTGTCGGCCGACTTCGACTCCTCGACGGTGATGACCCCGTCCTTGCCCACCTTCTCCATGGCCTCGGCGATCAGGCTGCCGATGGTCTTGTCGTTGTTGGAGGCGATCGTCGCGACCTGGGCGATCTCCTTCTTGTCCTTGGTCGACTTCGACATCCGCTTCAGGTCCTCGACCACGACGTCGACCGCCTTGTCGATGCCGCGCTTGAGCCCCATGGGGTTGGCGCCGGCGGTGACGTTCTTGAGTCCCTCGCGCACGATGGCGTGGGCGAGCACGGTGGCGGTGGTGGTGCCGTCGCCCGCGATGTCCGAGGTCTTGGACGCGACTTCCTTGACCATCTGCGCGCCCATGTCCTCGTAGTTGTCCTTGAGCTCGATCTCCTTGGCGACCGTCACCCCGTCCTTGGTGATGGTCGGGCTGCCGAACTTCTTGTCGATGACCACGTTACGGCCCTTGGGGCCCATGGTCGCCTTGACGGCCGCCGCCATGATATTGACCCCGCGCAGCAGGGCCGCCCGTCCCTCGTCGCTGAACATGACCTGCTTCGGCATGCTGGTTCTCCCTCCGGTTCGATGGAATTGACCGCCCCGTTGCCGGGCCGGTCGGGTTCGTTTGGGTTGCGCTCGTCGCGACGTCCCCGGGGAGCTGCCTCCCCGGCCGTTACTCGATGATGGCGAGCACGTCCTCTTCGCGCAGGATCAGGTACTCCTCGTCGTCCAGCTTGACCTCGGAGCCGGAGTACTTGCCGAAGAGAATCTTGTCGCCGGCCTTCACGTCCAGAGGGATCTTCTTGCCGTCCTCGTTCACCTTCCCGCCTCCGACCGCGACGACCTTCCCCTCTTGGGGCTTTTCCTTCGCGGTGTCCGGGATGATGATCCCGCCCTTCTTGACCTCTTTCTCCTCCTCGCGCTTGACGAGGATGCGGTCGTGCAACGGACGAATCTTCATAGTCAACACGCCTCCCGATAGTAAGATGTTTGGCCTCGCGGGCTGGTCCCGCTGCAGGGCTTAGCACTCAACCAAGCCGAGTGCTAATATAGCAGCGCTTCCGGGGATGTCAAATCAAATATTTCCTTATAAATAAGCATCTTGTGGAGGTCGGCCCATCGTCACTGTCGCCGGTAGACCCGCGGTTCTCATCTCCCGTCAGCTCCCGGAGCCGGCCATCCAGCTCGCCCGGAGCCGGGCGGTGGTCGACGCGTACGCGACGGACGCCCCCATGCCCCGCGCCGAGCTGCTCGCGCGCCTGGACGGCAAGCAAGGCCTCATCTGCGTGATCAGCGAGGTGATCGACGAGGCGCTGCTCGCGGCCCGGCCGGGCCTGCGTGTGGTCTCCAACGTGGCGGTGGGCTTCAACAACGTCGACGTGGCGGCCTGCACTCGCCGCGGCGTCGTGGTCACCAACACGCCCGACGTGCTCACCGACACCACCGCCGATTTCGCCTGGACCCTGCTCATGGCCACCGCCCGCCGGGTGGTCGAGGCCGATCGCTACACGCGCGAGGGCCGCTTCCGGCAGTGGGAGTACATGCTCCTGCAGGGCGGCGACGTCCACGGCAAGACCCTCGGCGTGGTCGGCTTCGGGCGCATCGGGCGCGCGATGGCCCGGCGCGCCCTGGGTTTCGGCATGCGCGTCCTCTACCAGGACGCGGTGGCCGCCGATCCGGCCACCGAGCAGGAGCTCAACGCCACCCGCGCCGACCTGGCCACCCTGCTGCGCGAATCCGACTTCGTGACCCTGCACACCCCGCTCATCCCCGAGACGCGCCACCTGATCAACACCGACTCGCTCCGGACCATGAAGAAGACCGCGTACCTGATCAATGCCGCGCGCGGCCCGGTGGTGGACGAGGCGGCGCTGGTCCAGGCCCTCGCCGAGGGCCGGATCGCGGGGGCGGGCCTCGACGTATTCGAGGAGGAGCCCGCGGTGCACCCGGGGCTGATCGGGCTGCCCAACGTGGTGCTGGCTCCCCACATCGCCAGCTCCTCGCACGAGACGCGCCTCAAGATGGCGACGCTCGCGGTCGAGAACTGCCTGGCCGTGCTCGAGGGCAAGACCCCCCCGACGCCCGTGAATCCCGAGGTCCTCAAGCGCGCCTAGCCGTGGACCTCCTGCTCCTCGACCGGGTGAGCAAGCGCTTCGGCGCGGCCGACCCGCCG
The DNA here is from genome assembly GCA_035249225.1 of Candidatus Methylomirabilota bacterium. Lineage (GTDB taxonomy): Bacteria > Methylomirabilota > Methylomirabilia > Rokubacteriales > CSP1-6 > CAMLFJ01. The sequence goes on from DATFGS010000544.1 coordinate 2,466, forward strand.
GCGGTGGACGGCCTCTCGCTCCGGGTGGCCGAGGGCGAGATCCTCGCGCTGCTCGGCCCGTCCGGATGCGGCAAGACCACCACGCTGCGCCTCATCGCGGGCCTCGAGAACCCCGATGCGGGCACCATCACCCTGCGCGGCCAGGTCGTGGCCGGGCCCGGGTGCGCGGTCCCGCCCGAGGAGCGTGGAGTCGGCATCGTCTTCCAGGACTACGCGCTCTTCCCTCACCTGACCGTCGCCGATAACGTGGCCTTCGGCCTGCCGCGGGCCGCCCGGCGAACCCGGGTCGAGCCGGTCCTCGAGCTGGTCGGGCTCGGCGGCTTCGGCCCGCGCTATCCGCACGAGCTCTCGGGCGGCCAGCAGCAGCGGGTGGCCCTCGCGCGTGCGCTCGCACCCGCCCCGGCCCTGATGCTGCTCGACGAGCCCTTCTCCAACCTGGACGCCGATCTCCGCGCCCAGATGCGCGACGAGGTGGAGCGCATCCTCCGGACGAGCGGCACCACCGCGGTGTTCGTCACCCACGATCAGGAGGAGGCCTTCACGCTGGCCGACCGCGTGGGGGTGCTCCGGGCCGGGCGCATCGAGCAGCTCGCGTCCCCGCAGGAGCTCTACCATCGCCCCGCTACCCGGTTCGTGGCCGCCTTCGTGGGCGCCGCCGACTTCCTCCCCGGCGTGGTGACCGCCCAGGGCATCGTGACCGAGGTGGGGACGTTCGCCAACGTGGACCAGCTCGCGGCGGGCGCCCGCGTCGACGTGATGATCCGCCCCGACGACATCACCTTCGTGCCGCAGGCCGACGGCACGGGCACCATCACCCGCCGCTACTTCCGCGGCTCGGAGACGGTGTACTGCATCCGGCTGCCCTCGGGCGACCGGGTTCATTCCTCGCAGCCCTCGGCCTCGGTGCTGCCGACCGGCATGCGGGTCCGCGCGGAAGCCCACGTCCTGCACGTGGTCGCTTTCAGCCCGGAGCGGGGCTGAGCCCCCTTCCGAGCTAGCGGCGCGACGTCAGCCGGATCAGCAGCACCACCGGCACCAGCCCCACCGCCACCAGCGTCAGCGCGGGCACCGCCGCCTCCTGCCACATCGACTCCGAGGTGCGCTCCCAGATCTCCACCGCCAGCGTGCTGAGCCCGAACGGACGCAGCAGCAGCGTGGCCGGCATCTCCTTCATGGTCTCCACGAAGACGAGCACGACCGCGGTGAGCAGCCCGCCGCGCATGAGCGGCAGATGCACGCGGCGGAGCGCCGAGCCCGGCCGGGCGCCCAGCATCCGGGCCGCGTCGTCGAGGCTCGGCGGGATCTTGCCGAGGCTCGCGTCCACCGTCTGCAGGCCCACCGCGAGGAAGCGCACCACGTAGGCCAGGACGAGGCCGGCCGCGGAGCCGGTGAGCAGCAGGCCGAAGGGCCGGCCGAGCACGCGCTCGAGCAGGGGCAGCAGCGCGTGATCGGCCCACGCGAGCGGCAGCAGCACCCCCACCGCGATGACCGCGCCCGGCAGCGCATAGCCCATCGAGACGAGCTGGGCCGCCACCCGCACGGTGGCGGTGCCGTGCAGCCGGCCCGCGTAGGCCAGCAGCACCGCGAGGACCGACGCCACCGCGGCGGTGACGCCCGCCAGCACGCACGTGCTCCAGAGCAGGGCGGCGAAGTCCGGCGCCACCTGCCGCGCCCGGATCGCGCCGACCGCCCACCACGCGAGCT
>DATFGS010000545.1:0-18344 GCA_035249225.1 Candidatus Methylomirabilota bacterium
CACCCAGAGCCTGGGCGCGGAGTGGGCCGCCGGGCCCTGGCGCTCTCCTGCGACGTGCAGGACGCGGCGCAGGTCGATCGCGTGGTGGCCGAGACGGGGCGCGCGCTCGGACCGGTCGACCTGCTGGTGAACAACGCGGGCTATCGCATCCGCGCTCCCCTCGATCGCCTGCCCCGTGAGGAATGGGACGCGATGGTGGGGACCAACCTCACCGGCGTGTTCCTCTTCAGCCAGGCGGTGGCGCGCGTGATGATCCCGCGCAAGTGCGGCAAGATCGTCAACATCACCTCGGTGGCCGGGCGCACCGGCTCGCGCGGCATGGCCGCCTACGCGGCGGCGAAGGCGGGCGTCACCGCGCTCACCCAGAGCCTGGGCGCGGAGTGGGCCCGTCACGGGATCACCGTCAACGCGGTGGCGCCCGGGCCGACCGAGACCGAGGGCGTGCTCGAAGTCTGGAAAACGGAGGCCATGATCGCCCAGGCCGCGCGCGAGGTTCCGCTCCAGCGCCTGGGCCGGCCCGAGGAGGTGGCGTGGGCGGTCGTCTTCCTCGCCTCCGACCGGGCCGACTTCATCACCGGGGAGACCCTGTACGTGAGCGGGGGGCCCCGGGTCAGCAACCGGGAGGATTGACGGCTCCGTTCCCGGTTAGAATCCCTCCGGGAGGAGCCCAGCCATGACCGGAGCGGTGACCCAGATCGAGATCGACCAGCGGGTGCTGGATCTCTACGACGAGTATTGCCACGGTCGCCTCGACCGGCGCGAGTTCCTGCGGCGGGCCGCGCTGGTGGCGGGCGGCCTCGCGATGGCGCAGGCGCTGCTCCCGCGGTACGCCCTGGCGCAGACCATCTCCTTCACCGACACGCGCATCAAGGCGCAGTACGTGACCTACCCGTCGCCCGGCGGCAACTCCGGGCAGATGCGCGGATACCTGGTGCAGCCCGCGGGCCCCGGGCCATTCCCGGCGGTGCTGGTGATCCACGAGAATCGCGGGCTCAACCCCTATATCGAGGACGTGGCGCGCCGCGCCGCGGTCGAGGGCTTCGTGGCCCTCGCCCCCGACGGCCTCTTCCCGGCCGGCGGCTATCCCGGCAACGACGACGACGGCCGCGCGCTGCAGGCCACCCTGGATCAGGCCAAGCTCCGGACCGACATGCTCAACTGCGCGTCCGCCCTCAAGTCGCACAAGCTCTCGAGCGGCAAGCTCGGCGTGACCGGCTTCTGCTGGGGCGGCGGCACCGTCAACTACCTCGCGGTCACGATGGGCAGCGACCTGCAGGCCGGCGTGCCGTTCTACGGCGCGGCGGCCGAGACCGCCGGGGTGCCGAGGATCAAGGCGCCCCTGCTGATCCAGTACGCCGAGAACGATCAGCGCATCAACGAGATGTGGCCCGCGTTCGAGGCCGCGCTGAAAGCCGCCGGCGTGCCGCACCAGATGCACATCTACCCGGGCACCCAGCATGGCTTCCACAACAACTCGACACCCCGCTACCACGAAGCGTCGGCGAAACTGGCGTGGGACCGCACCATCGCCTTCTTCAGGAAAACCCTGGCCTGACCGTCCGCCGCGACATCGGAGGCGATCCATGGCAACTACCGACCTGAGCACCGGACTGCAGCTTCGCTCCACGGTGAAGAAGAACGGCACCCTCGAGCTCTCGCTCGTCCGCGTGGCCACCCCCGAGCCGAAGCCCGAGGAGGTGATCGTCCGCATCGACGCCTCTCCGATCAACCCCTCCGACCAGGGCCTGCTGTTCGGCGGAGCCGACATGAGCACCGCGAAGGCCTCCGGCACCGCCGACATGCCAGTGGTGACCGCGAGCGTCTCGCCGGGGGTGATGAAGGCGATGGCGGGGCGGCTCGACCAGTCCCTGCCCGTCGGGAACGAAGGCGCCGGCGTGGTCGTCCAGGCGGGCGCGTCACCCGCCGCGCAGGCGCTGATGGGCAAGACCGTGGCCATCCTCGGGGGCGCCATGTACTCGCAGTACCGCTGCATCAAGGCCGCGCAGTGCCTGGTCTTGCCGCCGGGCACCACCCCGGCGGAGGGCGCCTCCTGCTTCGTCAATCCGCTCACCGCGCTCGGCATGGTCGCGACCATGCGCGCGGAGGGTCACAAGGCGCTCGTGCACACCGCGGCCGCCTCCAACCTCGGGCAGATGCTCAACAAGATCTGCATCAAGGACCAGGTGGGCCTGGTGAACATCGTGCGCAAGCCGGAGCACGCGGACGTGCTCCGGAAGATCGGCGCCACGCACGTGTGCAACTCGAGCGCGCCCACCTTCACGGACGACCTGACCGAGGCGCTCGTCGCCACCGGAGCCACCATCGCCTTCGACGCCATCGGCGGCGGCACCCTGGCGGGGCAGATCCTCACCGCGATGGAGACCGCGGCCAACCGGACCGCGAAGGAATACAGCCGGTACGGATCCACCACGCACAAGCAGGTCTACATCTACGGAGGCCTCGACCGCGGGCCGACCCAGTTCAACCGCACCTTCGGCATGGCCTGGGGGATCGGCGGCTGGCTGCTCACCCCCTTCCTGCAGAAGATCGGCTTCGAGGCCGCCCAGAAGCTCCGGGAGCGGGTCGCGGCCGAGATCAAGACCACGTTCGCGAGCACGTACACGAAGGAGGTCTCCCTCGCGGGGGCCCTGCAGCTCGCGGAGATCGCGGTCTACGGCAAGCAGGCCACCGGCGAGAAGTACCTGATCAACCCGAACCAGGGGCTTCGCTGAGCCGGACCTAGCATCCGCAGTCGCTGGCATGGTGGCGCGCGTTGACGGCGTGAACGCGAGTCCGATCCCGGACGACTGTGGGCGCGTCTTCTCGCTCATGGGTCAGTGACGTGACCGGTGCCACGTGGACCGACCCCGACAGGCCCTTGAGTCCGGGGGAGGATCGTGCAACCCTCAGGGCCCTGGAGGCGGTGACCCGAAACCGGGATCGCGTGATCGCCGTGGAGAACATCGTCAGCGTCGCCTTCGATCTCGTGAGCTTCAGCGCCATCATGGTGCTGATGGTCACCGGCCTCGGCGTGATCGCGAGCATGATGGGCGTCTTCAACTTCGCCCACGGGGAATTCCTGCTCCTGGGCGCCTACACGGTCTACCTCACCCACAGCCACGGCTACCCGGTATGGGCCGGCATGGTGGTGGCGCCATTCGCGGTGGCGCTCGTCGGGCTCGCCCTCGAGCGCGGGGTCATCCGGTTCTTCTACGCGGAGCCCGTCGTCGCCATGCTGGGCACCTACGCCATCGGCCTCGTCATCCGCGAGAGCGTGCGCGGGCTCATCGGCGGCCTGTACCATTCGGTGCCCGACCCCCTCATCGGCTCGTTCAGCCTGGGCGCGGTCCAGCTCTCCCGCTGGCGCTGCGTGATCATCCTCGTGACCGCGATCGTGATCGCGGTCTTCTGGTTCGTGCTGACGCGCACCGGCCTCGGCCTCACCATCCGGGCCTCCCTCGAGAACCCGGCCCTCGCGCGAGCCTCCGGCATCTCCACCAACCGGGTCTACGCGCTCACCTTCGCGGTGGGCGCCGGCCTCGCCGGCCTCGCGGGCGGGTTGATGGTGCCGATCTTCTCGATGTTCGCCGATCTCGGCGTCCGTTTCCTGATCCAGGGCTTCCTCGCCGTCCTCCTCGGCGGCGTCGGGTCGTTCGAGGGGCCCGCCCTCGGCGCGGCGGTGATCGGCGTCCTGAGCGCCGGGCTGCCGTGGGTGCTCAGCCCCGTCCTCGCCGACGTGCTCGTGTTCGTGATCGCCATCGTCATCGTCAAGTTCCGGCCCGCTGGTCTTCTCTCCACCCAAAGGAGCTGATCATGCCCCCAGAGCGCGACCTCACCCCGTCGACCGCATCGTTGACCCGCCGCTCACTCCTCACCGGGGCCGCCTGGGCGGCCGGCGCCGTCGCGCTCGGACGCGGTAGCTTCGTGGTGCCGCCCGCCTGGGGCCAGTCGAACCCCATCAAGGTCGGCATCGCCACCGATCTCACCGGTCCCATCGGCTTCGCGGGCAAGGCCAACGCGAACGTGGCGACCATGGTGGCCAACGACATCAACGCCAAGGGAGGGGTGCTCGGACGCTCCCTGCAGCTCTTCATCGAAGACACCGCCTCCAACGAATCGGTGGCGGTGAACAACGTGCGCAAGCTCATCCAGCGCGACCGCGTCGACGTGGTGTTCGGGGGGATCACCAGCTCGATGCGCAACGCGATCAAGGACGTGATCGTGACGCGGGGCAAGACGCTCTACATCTATCCCCAGCTCTACGAGGGCCAGGAGTGCACTCCCTACATCTTCTGCACCGGGCCGACCCCGGCCCAGCAGTGCGACGAGTTCATCCCCTGGTTGATCAAGAACGGGGGCAAGCGCTTCGCCCTCCCCTCCGCGAACTACGTCTGGCCCAAGCTGCTCAACCAGTACGCGCGCAAGGTCATCCAGGCCAACGGCGGAGAGGTCGTGTTCGAGGAGTACTACCCCCTCGACCAGGTCGAGTACAGCGCGACCGTGAACAAGATCATGACCAACAACGTGAACGTGGTCTTCAACACGGTCATCCCGCCGGGGGTGGGCCCCTTCATCAAGCAGCTGTACGAGGCCGGCTTCACCAAGCGCGGCGGGCGCCTGTCGTGCGTGTACTACGACGAGAACACGCTGAACATCAATGCGGCCCACGAGTTCGAGGGGCTCGCCAGCTGCCTCGACTACTTCCGCGCGATCAAGGACCCGTTCAGCGCCAAACTGCAGGCCGACTACGACAAGCTCTACCCGGGCACCGTGCTCTTCACCGCGGGCAGTGCGGCCACCGGCATGTACCGCGGCCTCAAGCTCTGGGAGAGCGCGGTGAACAAGGCCAAGAAGGTCGACCGGGACACCGTGGCCGCGGCCTTCGACCGCGCCCGCATCGAGGAGGGGCCCGGCGGAGCCGCCGAGATGGTCCCGGGCAAGCGGCACTGCAAGATGAACATGTACATCGCGGTCGCCAAGAACGGCAACTACGAGGTGGTCTCGCAGAGCAAGGGGCTCGTCGACCCCAAGGAGTGCTGAGCCGGGGCGCCCCTTGATCCTCGTCCTCGAGCTGGTCCTGCTCGCGGTGGGCCTCGGCCTGCCGCTCGTGCTGGACCACTTCTGGATCGTCCTGGCGACGCGCATCGTGCTCGTCTGCCTGCCCGCGCTGAGCTTCGACCTGCTCTGGGGCTATTCCGGGATCATGAGCTTCGGGCAGGCCCTCTTCTACGGCACCGCCGCCTACAGCGCGGCGCTGCTCGCCCGCGACCTCGGCTTCACCTCGATCTTCGTCGTCGTGCCCGCGTGCACGGTGATCGGGCTCGTGCTCGCCCTCATCATGGCGTGGTTCCTCCTGCTCGGACGCTACCCGCCGAGCACGATCTTCGTCGCCCTCGGCACGCTCACCGGGGCCTACGCGGCCGACCGCCTCGCCCGCGGCTGGTATTACCTCGGCGGGCAGAACGGTATCCCCTCGATCCCCCCGCTCACCGCCGGCTCCTTCACCATCGCGGAAGGGCCGGCCTACTACTACCTGGCCCTCGCGGTCCTCGTCGTCGTCTACGCGCTCTGCCGCGCGCTGGTGCGCTCCCAGTTCGGCCTCGTCCTGGCGGGCATCCGGCAGCAGGAGGAGCGGATCAGCTTTCTCGGATACCGCGTCCAGCACTTCAAGGCCATCGTCTTCACCCTGGCCGGCGGCATCTGCGGCCTCTCCGGCGCGCTCGCCGCCTTTCACGACGGCTTCGTGTGGCCGAACATGCTCGGCGTGCTGCTATCCACCCAGATCGTGCTCTACGTGCTCTTCGGGGGGGTGGGCACGCTGGTCGGCGCGGTGATCGGCGTAGCCGGCATCGAGTACGTGAGCTTCCTGCTCGCGGACAACTTCCAGACCTTCTGGCCGATCCTCCTCGGACTGCTCCTCCTCTTCGTCGTGCTCTTCCGGCCGAGCGGACTGGTGGGGCTCGTGGTGACCGAGCGCGAGCGATTCGGCCGGTTCGGCCGGGCGCCGGCCCGCACGGAGGTTGGCGGGAGTCATGGCGCTGCTTGAGGTCGCGGGCGTCAGCAAGCGCTTCGGCGAGCTCCGCGCCCTCGCGGGCGTCGACCTCCGCGTCGAGGCGGGCCAGATCCACGGGCTCATCGGCCCCAACGGATCGGGAAAGAGCACCCTCATGAAGTGCATCGCGGGCGCGCTCATGCCCGACACCGGGGCGATCCGCTTCGCCGGCCGCGACCTCACCCGCGTCGCCCCCTCCGAGCGCGCGCGGGCCGGCCTCAGCATCAAGTTCCAGATCACGAGCGTGCTGCCCTCGCTCTCGGTGTACGACAACGTCCTGCTCGCGCTGCAGAGCCGGGATTCGCTGGTGTCGCTGCTCCGCTCGACCACGCGCCGCGCCCGGCACGAGTCGGTGATCGCCGCGCTCGAGCGCTTCCCCCTGCGCGGACGGGCCGACCAGCTCGCGGGCGCCCTCTCCCACGGCGAGCAGCAGTGGCTCGAGATCGCGATGGCCCTCGCCACCGATCCCACCCTGCTCCTGCTCGACGAGCCCACCGCCGGGATGAGCCTCGAGGAGCGCCGTCTCACCGGCGAGCTGCTCGCCCCGATCAAGACCCGCTGCGCCATCCTCATCGTGGAGCACGACCTCGACTTCATCCGCGACGTGTCCGACGTGCTCACCGTGCTCGACCAGGGCGGCGTGCTGGACACCGGCTCGGTCGAGGCGATCCAGGCCAGCCCCAAGGTGCAGGAGGTCTACCTCACCCGTGTCTGAGACGCCCCTGCTCGCCGTCCGCGGGTTGTCGACGTTCTACGGCCAGAGCCAGGCCCTGTTCGACGTCGACCTCGTGGCGGGCCAGCGGGGCGCGGTGGCCGTCCTCGGGCGCAACGGCGCCGGCAAGACCACGCTGCTCAAGACCATCGTGGGAGAGCTGCAGCCGCGCCAGGGGCAGATCGCCTTCGAAGGCCGCGACGACACCCGCACCCCGACCGAGCAGCGCGTGCGCCGCGGCCTCGGCTACGTCCCGCAGGAGCACGCGGTGTTCGGGCGGTTGTCGGTGCGCGAGAACCTCGCGGTCGGGGCGGTGACGCGCCGCGACCCCGGCGCCATCGACGAGGTCCTCTCCCTGTTTCCCAAGCTCGGCCAGCGGCTCGACCAGCGGGCGGGCACTCTCAGCGGCGGCGAGCGCAAGATGCTCGCGGTGGGCCGCGCGCTCCTGACGCGCCCGAAGCTTCTCCTGCTCGACGAGCCCACCGAGGGGGTCTGGGTCGGGGTGATCGAGGAGATCGCGGCGCGTCTCGCCGAGCTCGCGACCCGCATCGGGCTCGTCATCGTCGAGCAGCACCTCGAGCTGGCCCTCGGGGTCGCCCACTACGCCTACGTGCTGGACCGGGGCCGGGTCGCCCTCGAGGGCCCGTCCGCGACCATCCGGAGCGACCCGCGGCTCCTCCGCTACCTCGCGCCGTAGACCCATGACCCTTTCTTCAAGGAGGCTCCCATGGCCGTATCACCGCCGACCGTAGACCAGCTCAAGGCAATCGCCGCCACGATGGGTCTCTCCCTCTCCGAGGGCGACCTCACGTCCTTCCGCGAGCTCATGAAGTCGAGCATCGACGGCTACAACGTGGTCGACGCGCTCCCCGACAACCTCCCGCCCGTGAAGTACCCGCGCACGCCCGGCGTCCGGCCGCAGCCGGCGGACAACCCGCGCAACGCCTGGTACGTGAAGTCACGGGTGGAGGGCGCCCCCGGCGGAAAGCTCAAGGGGAAGACCGTCGTGCTCAAGGACAACGTGATGCTCGCGGGCGTGCCGATGATGAACGGCGCCTCCACGCTCGAGGGCTACACTCCCGAGATCGACGCCACCATCGTCACCCGCATCCTCGACGCGGGGGGCACCATCCTCGGCAAGGCCCACTGCGAGTACTTCTGCCTGTCCGGGGGCAGCCACACCAATGCCACCGGCCCCGTCCACAATCCGCACAAGATGGGCTACTCGGCGGGCGGCTCGTCGTCGGGCAGCGCGGTGCTGGTGGCCCTGCGTGAGGCGGACATGGCGATCGGCGGTGACCAGGGCGGGTCCATCCGCATGCCCGCCTCGTTCTGCGGCATCTACGGGATGAAGCCGACCCACGGGCTCGTTCCCTACACCGGCATCATGCCGATCGAGATCTACGTCGACCACACCGGGCCGATGACGGGAACCGTCAAGGACAATGCGCTGCTCCTGGAGGTGATCGCGGGCGCCGACGGCTACGACCCGCGCCAGTACTCGCCGAAGGTGCACCCCTACACCGAGGCCCTCGGCCGCGGGGTCGACGGCCTCAAGGTCGCTATCGTCAAGGAGGGCTTCGGCCTGCCCAACTCCGAGCGCGACGTGGACGCCAAGGTCCGCAAGGCGGGCGAGCTGCTCGGCAAGCTCGGCGCGAAGGTCACCGAGGTCTCGATCCCGTGGCACACGCTGGCGGGCGCGCTCTGGCTCCCCATCGGAGTGGAAGGTCTCACCCAGACCATGATGTGGGGCGACGGGTACGGCCTGAGCCGGCCCGATCTCTACGTCGCGAGCCTGATGGACTTCCATCGCGGCTGGCGGCACCGCGCCGACGAGCTGTCGGAGACCACGAAGCTCTTCACGATGCTCGGCACCTACATCCACGAGCAGCACGGCAGCCGCTACTACGGCAAGGCCATGAACATCACCCGGCGTCTGATCGCGGCCTACGACGGTGTCCTCGACCAGCACGACCTCCTGATGATGCCCACGACGCCGATGAAGGCGCAGCCGATGCCGAAGCCGGGCGCGCCCCGCGAGGAAGTGGTGCAGCGGGCCCTCGAGATGATCACGAACACCGCGCCCTTCGACATCTCGCACCACCCGGCCATGGCCATCCCGTGCGGCATGAGCGACGGCCTGCCGGTGAGCATGATGCTGGTGGGCAAGCACTGGGACGAGCCGACGATCTACCGGGCCGCCGCGGCCTTCGAAGGCGCGGGTGACTGGAAGACGATGTAGAAGATCCCCGGCCGCGGGCGGGGTCTACCTCCCGGTGACCTCGCCCGCTTCTCCGCGGGGTTCGGCCGACCCGGGGATCGGGCGCCGGCGCCACTCCGCGAGCCGCTCCACCGCGACGTAGAACGCGGGGACGAGGAGCACGCCGAGGATCGTCACCGCGAGCATTCCGCCCACCACCGTGGTGCCCATGGAGTTCCGGCTGGCCGCGCCGGCGCCCGAGGCGAAGACGAGCGGCAACGAGCCCAGGATGAACGCGAACGAGGTCATCAGGATCGGCCGGAAGCGCAGCCGGGCCGCCTCCCGGGCCGCCTCCTGGATCGGGGCCCCGTGCTCGCGACGCTCCTTGGCGAACTCCACGATGAGGATCGCGTTCTTGCTCGCCAGGCCCATGAGCAGCGCGAGGCCGATCTGGGCATACACGTCGTTCGCGAGCCCGCCCAGGTGGAGGGCGCCCAGCGCGCCGAGCACGCCCAGGGGGACCGTCAGGAGCACGGCCAGGGGGACCAGCCAGCTCTCGTACTGCGCGGCGAGGACGAGAAAGACGAAGAGCGCGGACAGGGCGAAGACGAGTCCGGCCCGGCTGCCCGCCTCGAGCTCCTGGTAGGCCAGCCCCGTCCACTCGTAGGCCATGCCCGGCGGCAGCACCTCGCGCGCCACCTCCTGCATGGCCGCGATGGCCTGGCCCGAGCTCGCGCCCGGCGCGGTGTCGCCCGCGATCTCCGCGGTCCGATAGAGATTGTAGTGGGAGATCGTGTCGGGTCCCGTGATGGGCTTCACGGTGACGAGCGTGCTCAGCGGCACCATCTGGGCCGCCTGCCCGCCCGCCCCGGGCTGGCTCCGGACATAGAGCCGCGCGACGTCGCTGGGCGAGGCGCGGAAGCCGGGCTCGGCCTGGAGCTGGACGCGGTACACGCGGCCGAACGCGTTGAAGTCGTTGACGTAGAGCGAGCCGAGGAAGATCTGCAGGCTCGAGAACACGTCGGACAGCGGCACGCCGAGCGCCTTGGCCTTGGCGCGGTCCACCTGCGCGTCGAGCTGCGGCACGCCGGAGCGGAACCCGGTGAAGGTCGCGGCCAGCTCCGGGCGCTGCCGGGCCGCATCCATGACCTTCCGGGCGCTGGCGTCGAGCTCCTGGAGCGAGCCGCCCGCCACGCTCTGCAGCTCGAACTGGAAGCCGCCGCCGGAGCTGATGCCGCGGATCGGCGGCGGCGGGAAGACCACGACGACCGCCTCCTGGATGCCGCCGAGCCGCGCGCGCAGGCGGCCGAGGATGGCGTCGGCCTGCAGCTCCGGCGCCTTCCGCTTCGACCAGGGCGCCAGGCGCGGAAACATGGAGGCGACGTTCGGGCCGTTGACGCCCGTGATGAAGCTGCGTCCCCCGATGGCGACCACGGTCTCGATGCCGGGCGTGTCGAGCAGGATCTTCTCGATCTGGCGAACGACGTCGTCGGTCCGCTCGATGGAGGCGGCATCGGGTAGCTGGATGTTGACCAGCAAGTAGCCCTGGTCCTCGGTGGGCGCGAAGCCGGTGGGCACCGCGCGCAGCAAGCCGTAGGCGGCGGCGGAGAGGAGCAGCAGCACCACCACCGCGAGGGTCGCCCGCCGGACGATGCGCCGGACGGTCCGGTCATAGCCACCGGTGAGCCGGAGGAATGCCGCGTCCCACGTCCGGGCGAGCCAGCGCTTCCGGGTCTCGTCGCCGCGGCGCAGGAGGAGCGCGCACAGCGCCGGGGTCAAGGTGAGGGCGTTCACCGCGGACAGGCCCACCGACACCGCGATGGTCAGCGCGAACTGCCGGTAGAGCTGGCCGGTGATGCCGGGCAGGAACGCGATCGGGATGAACACCGCCATCAAGACGAGCGCGGTCGCGATGACCGGGCCCACCACCTCCGCGGTCGCGCGCCGGGTGGCCTCGCGCGCGTCGAGCCCCTCCTCGTCGAGGTGGCGCTGGGTGTTCTCGACCACCACGATCGCGTCGTCCACCACGATGCCGATGGCCAGCACGAGCCCGAAGAGCGTCAGGGTGTTGATGGAGAACCCGAACAGGCTGATGACCGCGAAGGTCCCCACCAGCGACACCGGGATGGTCATGGTCGGGATGAGGGTGGCGCGCCAGTCCTGCAGGAAGACGTAGACGACGAGCACCACGAGCAGGATCGCGATCAGGAGCGTGTGCACGACCTCCTCGATCGAGACGCGCACGAACTCCGTCGTGTTGTACGGGCGCGTGTGGGTGACGCCGCTCGGGAAGCTCGGGGCGAGCCGGGCCACCGCGGCCTGGACCCCCTTCGACACGTCGAGGGCATTGGCCCCGGGAAGCTGGAAGATGCCGATCAGCGCGGCCGGCTTCCCGCCGACGCGGCCGAACGAGCCGTAGCTCTGGGCGCCCAGCTCCACGCGGGCGACATCGCTGACCCGGAGGATCGAGCCGTCCGCGCGGGTGCGCAGGATGATGTTCTCGAACTCGGACGGCGTCGACAGGCGGCCGCGCGTGGTGACAGTGTACTGGAACTGCTGCCCGGGCAGCGACGGCGGCTGGCCGATCTGCCCGGCCGCGGCCTGGAGATTCTGCTCCCGGACCGCGTCGGCCACGTCGCCCGCGGTCAACCCGAGGCTCGCGAGGCGATCGGGGTTCAGCCAGAGCCGCATGCCGTAGTCCCGCCCGTTGAACACGGTCACCTGCCCCACGCCGGGCACCCGCGCCAGCACGTCCACCACCTGCAGGGTGGCGTAGTTCGCCAGGAAGAGCTCGTCCCGGCTCCCGTCGGGCGAGGTCAGCGCGACGATCTCGACCAGGTCCGGGCTCTGCTTGGTGATGGTGAGCCCCTGGCGGGTCACGTCCGGGGGGAGCTTGGCCTGGGCGATGGAGACCCGGTTCTGCACGTTCACCGCGGCGATGTCGAGATCGGCCCCGACCTTGAACGTCACGGTGAGGGTCATCGTCCCGTCGCTCCCGCTGCGCGAGGACATGTAGATCATGTCCTCGACCCCGTTGACCTGCTGCTCGATCGGCGTGGTCACCGTTTGCTCCACGACTTCGGCGCTGGCCCCCGGGTAGGTGGCGGTCACGACCACCTGAGGCGGGGTGATGTCGGGAAACATCGAGATGGGCAGGAACGGGATCGCCACCGCGCCCGCCACCACGATGACGATGGCCAGCACGGAGGCGAAGATCGGGCGGTCGATGAAGAAGTTGACGAACACCGGGGTCAGCTTCCCGGTGTCGCCGGGAGCGCCTCCACGATCGGTTCCACGCGCGCGCCGGCCCGGATCTGCTGGAGCCCCTTGACCACGACGTGCTCGCCCGCCTTCACGCCCTCGTCGACGACCCAGAGCGGCCCCACCCGCGGGCCCATCCGGACGGTGCGCGCCTGCACCGTCTTGTCCGGCGCGACCACGAAGAGCGACGTCGAGCCCTGGCTCTCCTGGACCGCGGCCTGCGGCACCACGAGCGCGTCGGGGCGCTCGGAGAGGAGGATCCGGAGCCGCACGTACTGCCCCGGCTGGAGCACCCGCGTCGGGTTCGGGAAGGCGGCGCGGAGGGCGAGGGTGCCGGTCCGCGGGTCCACCGCGCGATCGACGAAGTCGAGGCGGCCGTCCTGCGGATAGGCGCTGTCGTCCGGCAGGGTCATGCTGATGCCGGAGGCGCCCGGCCGCGCCTGCAGCTCGGCCCGGCGTCGCGCCCACACCGAGAGCGCCTCGCGCTCGCTCACGCTGAAGTTGACGTACATCGGATCGATCGTGGACACCGTGGCGAGGAGCGTAGGCTCGGCCTTTCCGACGAAAGCGCCGACGCGCACCTCGGCCCGGCCCATGCGGCCGTCCAGCGGCGACTTGACCACGGTGTACCCGAGCTGCAGCCGCGCGGTGTCGGCCGCCGCCTCGTCGGCCCGGACCGCGGCCTTCGCGTTCTCGATCGCCGCCGCGGAAGCGGCGAGCGCGGCCCGCGCGTTCTCGAGCGCGGCGCGGTCGGCCTTCACGGTCGCCTCCAGGGCGGTCATGTTGGTGCGGATCTGGTCGTACTGCTCGCGGGCGATGAGGCCTTGCTGGAGAAGCAGACGGTAGCGCCCCTCCTGGGTCACCGCGTTGTCGACCTGCGCGACGTCGCGATCGACGTTGGCCTGGGCCTGCTGCACGTCGGCCTCGCGCTGGGTGAGCGCGGCCTCGGCCTGACGGAGCTGGGCGGTGTCACGGGCCACATTCGCCTCCGCCTGCCGGAGCGCCGCCTCGAACGGCCGCGGGTCGATGACGAAGAGCACGTCCCCCGCCTTGACGTCGGCCCCGTCGGGCGCCACCTGCCGCTCGATGAAGCCCTCGACCCGGGCGCGCACCTCGACCGTCTTCACCGCCTCGGTCTGGCCCACGTACTGGCCGTAGACCGGGACCGGGCGCTGCCCCACCGCCACCACCGTGACCGCGGGCGGCTTGGGTGCCGCGCTCACCTGAGGCGACCGATCGCAGGCCGCCGTCCCTGCCAGTAACGCGAGCAGAACCGAGGCCCGGAGGAGACGAGTCGCGTACTTCATGCTCTTCTGATGGTCCGGCCTCGTCACTGGGTTCCGGGTTGACCGAGCCGCCGCCGTGCTCGGGCCAGGCTTCAAGCCCGTAAGTGTACCTAAACGCCTGACGCCGTGAGGCAGAGACTCGCCTACTCGATCACCCGGTCCGCCCGGAAGAGCACCGACTGCGGGATGGTCAAGCCGAGGGCCCTGGCGGTCCGGAGGTTGATGACGAGCTCCACCCGGGTGGGCTCCTCCACCGGGAGATCCTCCGGCTTGGCGCCCTTGAAGATCTTGCTCGCGAAGCTGGCGGCCTGGCGATACATCTCCGGGTAGTTCACGCCGTAAACGGCCAGGCCGCCGGCGAACTCCAGGGATGCATAGATCGCGGGCAGCCGACGCTTCGCGGCCAGGTCGACGATGACGTGCTGATTCGCCTGCGTGAGGGTATCGAGCCCCACGATGAGCGCGTCGGCGCGCTGCCGCCCGGCGGCGTCGAATGCGGGCGCCAGATCCTCGGGCTTGCGCACGTCGAGCAGGTGGGGCTCGACACTCAGCGACCGCGCCGCCATCTCGACCTCTCTCCACTGACGGGGCAGCGCCGGATTGCTCATGTTGAAGAGGGCCGCGAGGCGCGCGGCCTTCGGCACCAGCTCGGTGATCAGCTGGACCCGCTTCGGGAAGATCTCCGTCACCGCGGCGCTCAGGCCGGTGACGTTCCGGCCCGGGCGCGCGAGGCTGGCGACGAGACCCTGGCCGACCGGATCGCCGACGCCCGTGAAGACCACCGGGATCGTCGCGGTGGCGTGCTTGGCCGCGAGCGCCGCGGGCGTGCCTCTCGTCAGGATCAGGTTCACCTTCAGCCCCACCAGCTCCGCGGCCAGATCCGGGAACCGCTCGTCACGGCCCTCGGCCGATCGGTACTCGATGACGAGGTTCTGCCCGTCGACGTACCCCCGCTCGCGCAGCCCCTGGCGAAAGGCGGTGACGTTGGCGGCATTGATCTCCGGCGACGTCCGCTCGAGCATGCCGGTGCGGTATAGCTTCTCGCCCTGCGCCTGCAGCGCCTCCGCCGCGAACGGCACCGCGACCAGGCCGCCGGCGAGGGTGTGGATGAACGTGCGCCGGTTCATTTGTTCGGTCCCCCGATCGATCGCCATGACGAGCTCCTCTGCCGGAGGAGACAATCGCCGCATCCGTGCGGCGACCGCGCCGACCCTCCCGCATGCCAGCGCGACCGGGTTGCTCGAGGCATCAGCGATGCCAAGAGCCGTTCCCATGAAAAACACCGGGTTGCGACGCGGGTGCCGAGCGGGTCCGGGCATCGTGCCCGAATCGGGCAGTCACGAATCGGGCACGACACGTGGGTCGCCCCTTCCGAGGTGGTCGGTAACATCGACCCGGCTCGCTCGGTCGGGCGCGGTCCCGAGCCGGGCTCTCTGCAACGCCAGGACCCTCCTCGTCCTGTATTCCTCGTGCTTTCGATCATTCCGCGCTGCCGGCGAAAGGCATGGCACGGTGATTGCGCTCTCCGGCAGATCAAGATGAACCACTCGAGACGCGTGTTCCTGAGGCGCTCCGTCGGACTCGCGGTGCCGCTGCTTCTGTCCACCCGACCCATTCAGGCGGCCGGCGCTCGCGCCGAGCTGGATGTCCGCCGCCATGGCGCAAGGGGCGACGGCCGCACCATCGAGACTCGAGCGCTTCAGGCCGCGATCGACGCCGCCGGGCCCCGGGGGGGAATCGTTTCCTTTCCTCCCGGCGCGTACCTCTCCGGCACGCTCCGTCTTCGCAGTCACATCGCCCTGCGCCTCGATGCGGGCGCCACCTTGATCGCGAGCAAGGCGGACGAGGACTTCGACGCGGTCGAGCGCCTTCCGTACGACGCGTTCTCGGATCCGGAAACGTCGGACTTCCGCTCCGCCCTGCTCCAGGGGCGCGACCTCGTCGATGTCACCATTCTCGGCCCCGGGCGGATCGATGGTAACCGCTCGAGCCGCGGGGGGCCCAAGCCGATCGCGCTCAAACAGTGCCGCAACATCCGGATCCGTGACCTGACCATCGCCAACGCCCCGAACTACAACATCAGTCTCCTCGGCTGCGACGGCGTGGAGATCCATCGCGTCACCATCGAGAACGGATACTCCGACGGGATCGATCCGGACTGCTGCCGGAATGTGCGGATCGACGGCTGTCGCATCGAGTCGCGGGACGACGCGATCGTGCTCAAGACGAGCTTCGCGCTGGGCGTTCGCCGCGCCACCCAGGACGTGAGGGTGACCAACTGCCATCTGACCACCATTCACAACGCCCTCAAGCTGGGCACCGAATCGGTCGGCGATTTCCGGAACATCGTGTTCAGCAACTGCACCATCGTCGGGCAGTCCCACGCCTGGAAGGGCGACCTGAGCTCCGGCGTTTCCCTCGTGACCGTCGACGGAGGACATCTCGAGCGCGTCACCGTTTCGGATATCCGGATGACGGATGTTCGGGCGCCCATCTTCGTCCGCCTGGGCAAGCGCGGTCGTTCCCAGGACGTGCCGGTGGCGGGAACCCTGAAGAACGTCTCCATCTCGAACGTGGTCGCGGTGGGCGCGATGACCGCCTCCTCGATCACGGGCGTGCCCGGGTATCCCGTCTCGGACATCGCGCTGAAGAACGTCCGGATCGCCGCCAGGGGTGGGGCCGGGGCCGAGGTCGCGTCGCAGCTGGTGCCGGAGATGGAGAAGACGTATCCCGATGCGTACATGTTTCGGGATCTCCCCGCGTACGGCCTGTATTGCCGGCACGTGCGCGGCCTGAGAATGGACGACGTCGAGCTGGACGCCGAACGACCGGATGCGCGTCCGGCGGTGGTCCTGGACGACGTACATCAGGCCCGCATGAGGAACCTTCGCGCGACGCCGCCGGCCGAAGCGCAGCCGTTGATCCGGCTGCGCTCGGTGCAGGACTATGAGCTCAGCGGCCTTCGCGCGCGCCCCGGAACGAAGGTCGTGGTGCGGCTCAGCGACGCGCACACCGCACGGGTCCGACTGGTGGGGAACGACTTCAGCCAGGCGGACGAGGTCGCGACGATCGATGCGCCGGTCTCGGCGAACGCCTTGCAGCTCGAGGGAAATGTCCCGCCGAGAGACCGCCCGGCGCGATGAAGACCGCCTAGGCCCCTTCGCGCCTCAGTCGATCACCGCCACCGCTTCGATCTCGATCAGTGCGCCCGGAATCGCCAGACACGCCACCTGCACGAAGGTGCTGGCCGGCGGATTGGCGGGGAAGAACTCCAGGCGGACCTCCCCGTAGGGTTCCCGGTAGCGGATGTCGGTGACGAAGACGGTGACCTTCACGACGTCGCGGAGGCTGGCGCCGCCGGTTTCGACGACGCGGCGCATGTTCTCGAGCACGCGGCGGGTCTGCGCGCGGATGTCGTTCGGCCCGACGAGGCCGCCGGCCTGGTCGAGGGCGAGCTGGCCCGCCACGTAGACCGTATTGCCGACGCGCCAGCCGTGCGTGTAGCGAGGCCGCGGATCCGCCATGTCGGCCGGTTGAATCGCGGTGCGTGCCATGCGGGCCTCCCGCTCCTCAGCGCGACCCGGAGCGCGCGCGGGCCTGGTCCAGGTCGGGCACGTTGCTGGACGAGGCGGCCAGGAGCGGCGACTTCGTGACCGCGAGCGCCGCGGCGGCGGCCTCGTTCTCGGTGATCTTCGCCATCACCGCCTCGCGGGCGCGGTTGAAGTACTCGCGGTTGTTGGCGACGAACTCGCGGGACTGCCTCAGCTTCGCCACGTAGCCGTTGATCTCCGGCACCACGTAGCGCGCCACCATGTCCCAGCTCCGCATCGTGTTCTCCGGGTTGGCCCAGTCGTGCACGAAGCCGACCACCGTGCCGAACCCGCCCGAGATGTCGAGGACGGACTTGATCCGCTCCACGAGATCGTCCGGCGTGCCGATCGTGGCGACCGCCCCGGGGACGAACGCGGTCTTGTCCACCGCCTCGTCCGGCGTCGCGAACGGCCGCGCGCCGGGCCGCTGCAGGGTCGCGGTGATGTACTCGTTGTGGTGCCGGAACAGACCGTCGCGGGCCTGTTCACGGGCCTTCTCGCGGGTCTCCGCGATGTGCCAGCTCAGCAGCACCCGCCAGTCCTTCCGGTCCACGGTCTGCCCGTGCTTGGCCGCGGCGGCCTCCGCGAAGCCCCACTGCGTCGGCAGGGCGTTCAGCCCTTCCTCCGACAGCGACCCGATCGAGATGATGCCGATCCCGTGCTTGCCGGCCAGGGTCATGCCCGAGGGGCTGATCTGGGACGCGACCGCGCACGGCATCTCTTCCTGCAGCGGCAGCAGCTGCAGGGCCGCGTCCTTGAGCTCGAACCAGTCGGACTTGTAGGTGACCCGCTCGCCCCGGAACAGGCGGCGGATCACGCCGATGGCCTCGTCCTGGCGGTCGCGGAGGAGCATCGGATCGATCGCGAGGGTGTGCGCGTCGGAGGCCAGGGCGCCCGGCCCGGAGCCGAAGATCGCCCGGCCGCCGGTCATGTAATCGAGCTGCACCATCCGCTGGGCCACGTTGTAGGGATGGTGGTAGGGGAGGGAGATGACCCCGGTCGCGAGCTTGATGCGCTTCGAGCGCTCGCCCGCGGCGGCGAGGAACATCTCCGGCGAGGCGATCATCTCCCACCCGCTGGAATGATGCTCGCCGCACCAGAACTCCTCGTACCCGAGCTTGTCGAGGTGCTCCACGAGGTCGAGATCCCGGCGGAACTGCAACATCGGGTGCTCTCCGATCGGGTGATGGGGGGCGATGAAGGCACCGAAGTTCAGACGCGCCATGAACGGATCTCCTGGTTG
>DATFGS010000546.1:0-3521 GCA_035249225.1 Candidatus Methylomirabilota bacterium
TTCTTCGAGAAGCTGATCACCGTGAAGGACGTGGGCCCGATGGTGGCGGCGCGCTCCCTGGCCGCGCCGGTCGGGGAGATCGCGGCGGCCATCGCGCGCCAGGACGAAGCCTATCTGCGCCGCCTGCCCGGCATCGGTCCCCAGAAGGCCAAGAACATCGTGGCGCAGCTCCAGGCCAAGGTGGCCAAGTTCGCGCTGGCCCGAGGCGAGGCGGCGAGCCCGGAGCCGGCCGCCGTCGTCGCGCCCGACGAGGAGGCGCTGCGCGGCATGGTGTTCGACATTCTGGTCAAGCAGCTCGGCTACCGTCCGAGCGAAGCCGCCCCGATCATCGGCGCGGCGCTCGCCCGCCGGCCCGGCGTGACGACCCCCGAGGAGCTGCTCGACGAGATCTACCGTGGCGGGCGAAAGAGCTGACGTGGACGGGGGCATGACCGACGAGGCCCGCGTGATGAGCCGCGTCGCCCTGCCGGAGGAGACGCAGGTCGAGCGGCAGCTCCGGCCGCAGCGCCTCGCCGAGTACGTGGGGCAGCGCGCGGCGGTCGACAGCCTCCGCGTGTCGGTGGAGGCGGCGCGGCGGCGGGGGGAGCCGCTCGACCACGTGCTGCTCTCGGGTCCCCCCGGGCTCGGCAAGACCACGCTGGCCACCATCATGGCCAACGAGATGCAGGCCAACATCGTGACCACCGCCGGCCCCTCGCTCGAGCGCGGCGCGGATCTCATGGGCATCCTGACCAATCTCGCCGAGAAGGACGTGCTCTTCATCGACGAGATCCATCGCCTGCCGCGCGTGGTCGAGGAGCTGCTCTACCCGGCGATGGAGGACTTCTCGGTCAACTTCGTGATGGACAAGGGCCTCAACGCCCGCACCATCCGGATCCCGCTCCGGCCCTTCACGATGGTGGGGGCGACCACGCGGCCCGGCATGCTCTCCTCGCCGCTGCGCGAGCGCTTCGGGATCTTCCATCACCTCGACTTCTACTCGGGCGAGGACCTGACCGCGATCATCAACCGCTCCGCGTCCATCCTCGGGGCGCCCATCGCGCCCGGCGGCGCGGAGGCGATCGCCCGGCGCGCGCGGGGGACGCCGCGCATCGCCAACCGCCTGCTGCGGCGGGTGCGCGACTACGCGCAGGTGAAGGCCGACGGCACCGTGACCGCGGAGGTGGCCGGCCGCGCGCTCGATCAGGAGGGCGTGGACGAGGCCGGGCTCGACCGGCTCGACCGGCGCTTCCTCACCGCGATCATCGAGCAGTACAAGGGGGGCCCCGTGGGCCTGGAGGCGATCGCGGCGACGATCAACGACGAGGCCGAGACCCTCGCGGAAGTGGTCGAGCCGTTCCTGCTCAAGATCGGCTACGTGGTTCGCAGCCCGACCGGCCGCCGCGCCACGCCCGCGGCGTACGCGCACCTGGGCCACGCGCTGCCCGCCTCTCCGGGAGGGCAGGGACAGCTACCGTTGTGATTCCGCTGGGCAAAATGCTTCTGGTATTCGGGGGCATGATGGTACTCCTGGGACTGGTCCTGCTCGTCGCGGGACACTTCTCGGGGAAGGTGCCATGGCTCGGACGCTTGCCGGGGGACGTCTACATCGAGCGCGGAAGCTGGACGTTCTACTTCCCGCTCGCCACCTGCCTGATCGTCTCCGTCGTCCTGACGCTGCTCTTCTCGCTGTTCGGCCGGCGCTGATGCGGCCGGCCCTCGCGCTCCGCGCGGGCGCGCTTCTCGCGCTGGCCCTGATGCTCTGCGCGGGTGAGGCGGCGGCCGCCGCCGGGGACATCCGCGTCGCCATCGCGGAGGGGCTCCGCGTGGTCGAGGTGGGAGGCGGCCCGATGATGGTGAGCGATCTCGCGGGTCGCGCGGTGGTCGAGGACTCGCCGACCTGGCTCCGCGCCACGTGGAAGACGAGCGCGCTCGAGGTCAGCGGCGGCGGACGCCGCGTGGACGGCCTGCGGCTGGCCCCCGGCGACACCGGGTTCCTGCGCTTCAACGGCCGCGAGTACCCCGGCGCGCTCGAGATCCTCCGGACCGGCGACACGATCACCGTGGTCAACGAGCTGCCGCTCGAGGAGTACCTGGCGGGGGCGGTCAAGGCCGAGGCGGGCGACAAGATGCCGGTCGAGATGCTGAAGGCGCAGGCCGTCGTCGCGCGCACCTACGCGGCCTACCATCGCCGGCTCAATGTCGAGAAGGCGTTCCACCTCGTCGCCTCCACGCTCAACCAGCAATACATCGGCCGCGTGCCGGGAGACTCGCCGGTGTGGGTGGCGGTGAACGAGACAGCCGGCCAGGTGCTGCTGTGGAACGGTGAGCTGTTTCCCGCCTTCTATCACACCGACAGCGGCGGGCACACCGAGGATCCCCGCGTGGTGTTCGCGACGGGGAACATGCCCGCCCTGAAGCCGGTGCGCGTCGAGTTCCCCTCCGCCTCGCCGCACCACCGCTGGCGCCTCGATCTGCCCCTGGCCGAGCTCTCGGCCGCGCTCCTCCGGGGCGGGGTCTCGGTGGGGCGCGTGGTGGCGCTCGACGTCCTCGAGCGCAGCACGTCCCTGCGGGTGGCGCGCATCGCGGTCCGCGGCACCGCGGGCACCGTGACACTCCGGGGCAACGACCTGCGGCGCCTGGTCGGGTACGACACCCTCAAGAGCACGCTGTTCGCGGTGGTGGTGGCGGGCCCGGTGGCCCGCTTCGTCGGCCGCGGCTACGGCCACGGGGTCGGGCTCGACCAGTGGAGCGCCAAGACCATGGCCGACCAGGGCTACACCGCTCAGCAGATCGTCGCCTACTACTACCCGGGCGCCGTGCTCGCCACGCTGCCCGCCGCGTCCGCAGCCCGCTGAGCGCTCCCACCGACGCGAGCCTCACCTGGGACGAGTTCACGCGCGTGGACATGCGCGTGGGCGTGGTGGTGTCCGCGCAGGCATTCCCCGAGGCGCGGCGGCCCGCGCTGAAGCTCGAGATCGACTTCGGGCCGCTCGGCGTCAAGCGGTCGAGCGCGCAGATCACCGCGCACTACGCGCCGGCGGCGCTGGTGGGCCGGCGCGTGGTGGCGGTCGTCAACTTCCCGCCGAAGCGGATCGGGCCGTTCGTCTCCGAGGTGCTGGTGCTGGGCGCGTACAACTCGGCGGGCGAGGTCATTCTCCTTGCGCCGGATCTCGAAGTGGAGCCGGGCGCGCGCATCGGGTAGCCCTTCTCGCGGCGGGGCATCGGGTGGGGCGGCGGGCGGCCGGGGGCCCTGACCACGACGGGCTTACTGGTCTTCTGCTGGTAGCAGTTCCCAATCTGTAGGAGGGAGGTTCCTGGCTACTGTTTGGCAGGAACGGGTGACCCGGCCCCCCTGCCGCCCCCCGCCCCACCCGACGCCCCGAGGTCTCGCCGCGTGGCTTCTCCGTTGCGCCCTTGCGGGCTACACTTCGTGGGCTATGGACGTGTCGCTCTTCGACTACTCGCTGCCTTCCGACCTGATCGCGCAGGAGCCGGCGGAGCCTCGGGATGCGTCGCGGCTGCTCGTGGTCGACCGCGGG
>DATFGS010000547.1:0-2169 GCA_035249225.1 Candidatus Methylomirabilota bacterium
CCAACGTGGAAGTGTGGACGGTGAGCATGGACCTGCCCTTCGCCCAGAAGCGCTGGTGCGGGGCGGCCGGCGTGACCTCGGTGAAGACCCTGTCCGATTTCCGCGAGCGCTCGTTCGCCCAGAACTACGGTGTGCTCGTGAAGGAAGGCCCGCTGGCCGGCCTCACCGCGCGCGCGGTATTCGTGGTAGGCAAGGACGGAAAGGTCAAGCACGCGGAGTACGTGCGAGAGATCACCACGGAGCCGAACTACGACGCAGCGCTGAATGCGGCCCGCGCGGCGGCCGGCGCCTGAGGCGAGCGCAAGTATTCGCCAATCTTGACAAAAGAACGCTCGCTCAGTAAGCTGGGCGACGCGGTGGGGCTGTAGCTCAGTTGGGAGAGCACAAGGCTGGCAGTCTTGGGGTCAGGGGTTCGAGCCCCCTCAGCTCCACCAAATCTTGACGCGGGGTTACGGCGGCTGCCGTAACCCCGTTCGACTTTCTGGTCCCAGCGGCGCCATCCGGCGCGCAATCACGGCTGGTGTAGTTCCGATGCGCCCGACAGGCCCGCCGTCCGATCTCCGATCCCTCAAGGTCCGGCTCCTGCCCCGCCCCCTCGTGCTCGCGATCGTCGTCATCAACACGATCGGCTATCGCTGGCGGTGGCGCGTCGTGGACGTCGGCAGCCTCTTCGTGACCTGGCCCTCGCCGCGGGAGATCAGCTCCTCGCGCTGGGTTCCGCGATCGGCGGGCGGCGGCTGGAGAAGCTGATCACCGCCGGAGTCGGGGCGTGACGGTCAGCCCTCCATGAAGCCGGCGAGCTCGGCGGACGAGACCCCGCGATCCACGTAGCCGAAGGTGCCGCCCGCCTTCACCTCCCGGGCCGCGTCGATCAGGCCGCTCATCGCGGAGCGGTAGAGCGAGGTCGCGAGGCTGATCCGCTTCACGCCCGCCGCGGTCAGCTCGGCCACCGTGAACGACTTGCCCTTGATGCCCACCATGAAGTTGACCGGCTTCTTCACCGCCGCGCACACCGCACGCACCGCGGCGAGGTCGGGCAGGCCCGGCGCCATCAGCACGTCGGCGCCCACCTTCTCGAAGGCCTGGAGACGCCGGATCACGTCGTCCAGGTCCGGATTGCCGCGCAGGAAGCTCTCGGTGCGCGCGGTGAGCGTAAACGGGAAGCCCACCGCGCGCGCGGCGGCCACCGCCGCGGCCACCCGATCGGCGGCGAGCCCGATGTCGAAGAGCGGCTTGTCCTTGTTGCCGGTGGCGTCCTCGATGGAGCCGCCCACCAGGCCGACCGAGGCGGCCAGCCGGATGGTCTCGGCCGCCGACGCTGGCGCGTCCGCGAAGCACTTCTCGAGATCGGCGCTGACCGGCAGATCGGTCGCGTCCACGATCGCGCGGCAATGCGCAAGCGCTTCCTCGCGCGTCACCTTGCCGTCGCGGCGGCCGAGCGTGCCGGCTTCGGCGCCGCTCGAGGTGGCGAGCGCCTGGAAGCCGAGCGCAGCGAGGATGCGCGCCGAGCCGGCGTCCCACGGGTTGGGAATCACGAATGCGCCCGGCGCCTCGTGAAGCGCACGGAAGCGGATCGCCTTCTCGGTCTGGCTGACGGTCATGATGGGCCTCCTTGGACCGCCGATATTCTAGTGCACCCCTGTCCGACATTCTGGACATTGTGGCCGCCGCGCGTCGCGTCCTAGGATCCGCCCATGATCAAGACCGGGCGCATCGAGTTCTACGACCGGCCGACCGCGTGGGGCCTGATCATCGGAGACGACGACCAGGACCTCTACGTGATCCGGGGTCGGGACGGGCGCGGGGCGACGCCGCGCGTCGGTGAGCGCGTCTCGTTCGAGCCGCAGGCCCGCACCGACAGCAAGCGCGCGACCGAAGTGCGGCTGGTGAGCCGTGGCCTGTCGTCGTTCGGGCGGGAGGCGGCGCCGAGCGGGGTCAGGCCCCTCCGATGATCTCGGGGACGACCGCGAAGCCGCGCGTTCGGATGGACTCGTCCACCCGGAACTGGCGCCGCCGGTCGGCGGCTCGCCGCTCCTTGGCGGTGGCCTCTGCGCGCTCCCGCCGCTCGCCATGACGCCGGTCCAGGATCACGGTGACCGGCTCCCCCGCGTACTCGCGCTTGAGGTAATCGTAGAGCTGGATATTGTGGCGGGCCACCACGAAGAGGTG
>DATFGS010000548.1:0-1928 GCA_035249225.1 Candidatus Methylomirabilota bacterium
GTCCAGCGTCAGCGCCTGACGGTGCGGGGCGAAGTGGGCCGCGAGCGCGTCGAGGGTCGCGCCCGCCTCCACCGTCGCCACCATGTCCTCCGGCACGTACTCGCGCACCGCGCGCATCCGCCCGAGGTCGAGCACCACGTCGAGCCGGCGCGGCGGATTGCCCAGCGCGGTGCTGCTGCCGGCCCCACGCGGAGCGAGCGCGAGGCGCTCCGCCGCGCAGAGCGCGACCACCCGGCTCACCTCGTCGCCGGTGGCCGGGCGCACCACGAGCGAGGGGATCATCCCGTCGATCGCGCAGCGGGCCAGTGCCGGCGCGTCGCGCAGGCAGTGTTCGCGCCCGGCGATGTCGGCCAGCGCCTCGTGGACCGCCCCCGCGGAGACGGCCACGGTCAGATCCAGGTGCCGGCGGGCAGCGGGCGCGCGGCGGGGCGGAACCCCTCGCCGCAGGCCGGATGCGAGGGCAGCAGCTTGCCGGGATTCATGATCGAGTCGGGATCGAAGACCCGCCGCAGCCGCGCCATGAAGCTCAGATCGGCGTCGGCGAACTGCATCGGCAGGCTCGCGCGCTTGTCGAGCCCCACCCCGTGCTCGCCGGTCACGCTGCCGCCCAGGGCCAGGCAGGCGGCCAGCAGCTCCTCGTTGGCGTGCTTGGCGCGCTCGAGCTCGCCGGGCGCGCGATCGTCGTAGCAGATCAGGGGGTGCAGGTTGCCGTCGCCCGCGTGGAACACGTTGGCGATGACGAGGCGATGGCGGGCCCCGATGGCCGCGACCTCCTTCATGATCTGGGGCAGCTTCGAGCGCGGAACCACCGCGTCCTGGAGCAGCCAGTTGGGCGTGAGCCGCCCGAACACGCCCGCCGCCTCCTTGCGCCCCTTCCAGAGCAGGGCGCGCTCCGCTTCGCTCTGGGCCACGCGGATCTCGAGCGCCAGGTGATCGCGGCAGATCGCCTCGATGGGACCGGACTGCGCCTCGATCTCCGCGATGGGGCCGTCCAGCTCGATCAGCAGCACCGCGCCCGCGCCCTTCGGATAGCCCGCCCCCACCCCTTCCTCGATCGCGCGGATGACCACCTCGTCGAGCATCTCGAGCGCGGCCGGGATGATGCCGGCCCGGATGATCGCGGAGACCGCCTCGGAGGCGTCCTCGATGGTGGAGAAAGACGCCAGGATCGTCTTCACGCCTTCCGGCAGATGCGTGAGCCGCACGATCACCCCGGTGACCAGCCCCAGCGTGCCCTCGGCCCCCACCATGATCCCGGTGAGGTCGTAGCCGGGCCGCTCGTGGGTCTTGCCCCCGACCTGGACGAGCTCGCCGGCGCCGGTGACCACCTCGAGCCCGAGCACGTGGTTCACGGTGATCCCGTACTTGAGGCAGTGGGGGCCGCCCGCGTTGGTCGAGGCGTTGCCGCCGATCGAGGAGACCATCTGGCTCGAGGGATCCGGCGCGAAGAAGTAACCGCGCTCCCGGGTGGCCTGGCTCAGCCACAGGTTGATGAGGCCGGGCTGCACGGTGGCGCACCGGTTGGCGAAGTCCAGCTCCACGATGCGGTTCATCCGGGTCATCGACACCATCACCCCGCCCTCGGGCGCCATCGCCCCGCCGATGAGGCCGGTGCCGGAACCGCGCGGCACGATCGGCAGGTGCTCGCGGCGGCAGAGGCGGACGATGGCCGCCACCTGCGCCGCCGACTCGGGGAGCACCACCGCGTCCGGGGTGCCCTTGTAGAACGTGTGCATGTCGCACTCGTAGGTGAGGCGGCCCTCGGCCGAGACCACGAGGCCGGCGGGACCGACGATGTCCTCGAGCGCGCGGCGGAGCTGGGGAGTCAGGGGCATGGGGGGCGTCTCAGGCTGACAAAATACCACCGGCCCCCACGATGAGGGCCGGCGATCTGCGTGCGGTCACGAGGCCCCGGTGGGAGCCCCTGG
>DATFGS010000549.1:0-4644 GCA_035249225.1 Candidatus Methylomirabilota bacterium
GTGTCGGGCGCGGGCGACGCCCGCTCGGCCGGCGCGGCCGCGTTGGCGGTGCCGCGTATCGGCGAGCTCGCCGGCACCGGCCGCCGCGAGCCCTCGTCCACGAGCAGCTCGACGCTCCGGGCGAACCGCCGCCCATGGTAGAGCTCGTAGGCGACCTTGACCTGCCCGCCCGGGCGGATGTCCTCGAACCAGCCGTCCTTGGCCCCGACGGTGATCCGGGTGGTCTTGGTCACCACCAGCGGCACCACGCCGCCCCCGAACGGTCCGGAGTTGACGTGGATCGTGTTGGACTCGACCTTCGACACCCAGCCCACCGTCTCGCCGTCGGGCCGGTCCCGTCCCGGCGTGAACGCGTAGTCACCCGGATCGGGCGGCCAGAGCATCAGCACCACCGCGGCGAGGAGCGCGAGGCTCCCGGCCGCGGCGCCGATCGAGAGAAAACGGTTACCGCCGGATACCACGCGTCTACTCGTCAAGAAGTCCCTTGATCGCGTTGAACACCGGATTCTCGTTCGCGGCGGGCTTGGCCGCGGTCGCGGGCGCCCCGGCGGCGGTGCCGATGTACTTCCGCACGCAGTCGTACTGCTCCCAACCCTTCAGCGGATAGTTGAGATCGACCGCCTTCCACTTGGGGTGGCCGTTCTGGAGCAGCCAGGTCATCTGCCTCGACATCGTCTGGGCGAAGCGCCCCACGTTGTCGCAGTCCTTCCGTCGAAAATCGAACGAGACCAGCACCGCCTTGACCGCCACGCTGTTGACGGGCGTCTTCTGCCACTCGTAGACGTTGGCGGGGATGTCGGCGCGCGGGTAGAACTCGGTGATGCTCTTGTTCGTGATCGGAATCAGCTCGAGGCCGTCCTTCTCGGTGACGTCCTCCTTGAGCAGCTTCACCGGGAACCCGGCCACGTAGAACATCGCGTCGATCCGCCCCGCCTTGAGCTCGGCCAGCGCCTCGCCGGTGTCGATCGGCACCATCTCGGCGGGGACGACCTCGGAGAGCTTGAAGAGCAGGCGCGAGGTCAGATAGGTGCCGCTCCCGTCCCGGCCGATGGCCACGCGCTTGCCGGTGAGGTCGTCGAAGTCGCGGATACCCTTGCGGCCCAGCAGGTGGACCTCCTCGTTGTAGAGCGGGAACACCATCCGCGTCTTCTTGGCGATGCGGCTCAGAACCGGGTCCGACTGCACGCGGGCCACGAACGCGAGCACGTCGGACTGCACGATGCCCATCTGCACGCCGGGGCGCTGGTACACCGCGAAGATGTTCTCGATGGAGCCCTTCGACGTGTGCACCGTGAGGTTCACGCCCGCCGTCTTCGTCAGCTTCTGCAGATCGAGGCCGAACTGGTAGTAGGTGCCCTTGTCGCCGCCGGTGATGATGCCCATGTCCTCCGCGGCCGGGCAGAGGGTCGCCGCGACCAGGAGCATCAGGAGCGCCAGCCAGCTCTGGATGATCAGCTTCGATTTCGTCACAGGTTGTTCTCCTCTAGGCGAGAGTCGCCCCGCAGCCCTGGAGGGCGGCAAGCCCCGTACCAGTCGCGGCAATCGAACGGAGTCCAGGGGTTAGCGGACAACGCGAACCTTGCATGGGGAGCAGTACCGAGTGACTGGATACCCCACTACCCAACCTGGCCTCCTACGGCCCTTCCGTTCCGGGGCCGCCCCTTCTGGCCCGGGAACGCGACGATGACACAAGCCCCGGAGCCAGTCAACTCGGCTTACGCGCTGCGTCAGTCGGGCCCGGGCTTGCGCAGAGCGCGCCAGTCGGCGTACAGTCCCGCTCCCGGAGGGAACACGATGCCCGAGCGCCCGCTACCGACCGAGCAGGAAGTGCGAGCCCTGATCCGCGACCGTCGCAACTGGGGGCGCTGGGGGAAGGACGACCAGCTCGGCGCGATCAACCTGATCACCCCGGCCAAGCGCGCGGCGGCGGCCCGGCTCGTCCGCACCGGTCGGAGCGTGTCGATGAGCCGGCCGTTCCCCAAGGAGCCCGGTCCCAACAACGCGCTGCCCGCCCAGCACTACATGCGCACGCTGGCGCGCGGGAAGGGCGGCTTCGCCGCCGACTACTACGGCATCTTCTACCACGGCATCGCTTCCACCCACATCGACGCGCTCTGCCACACCTGGGACGAGGAATCGATGTGGAACGGGCGCGACCCGAAGAAGGAGATCACGTTCGACGGGGCCACCTTCGGGTCCGTCGAGCACTGGGCCGAGGGCATTCTCACGCGCGGGGTCTTCCTGGACGTTCCGCGCCACCGCGGGGTGCCGTCGGTGACCTGGGACCGGCCCGTGCACGGCTGGGAGCTGGAGGATATCGCGCGGGCGCGCGGGCTCAAGCTCGAGCCGGGCGACGCGGTGTGCGTCTATTCGGGCCGGGAAGCCTGGCAGGAGGCGAACGGCGAGAAGCCGTACGGCCGGCCGTTCGGGCCGGGCCCCATGGAGCGCCCCGGGCTGCACGTCTCCTGTCTCGAGTTCCTGCGCGACCACGACGTGAGCGTGCTCGTGTGGGACATGCTGGACCACCTGCCGGTCGGGTACGACATCCCCTGGGCGGTGCACGCCGCCCTCTTCGCCTACGGGGTCGCGCTCGTGGACAACGCGCTCCTCGAGCCCCTGAGCCGCGCCTGCGCGGAGGAGAAGCGGGACGAGTTCATGCTGATCGTCGCCCCGCTCGTGGTGGTGGGCGGCACCGGCTCGCCCGCCAACCCGCTCGCGGTGTTCTGAGAGGCCGCGCTCAGCCCACGCGGTACTTCTGCAGCGCGCCCGCGGCCAGGGCCATGCCGTGGCCCGGCCGATCCGGGATCAGGAAGTCGCCGCCCTGCATGACCGGCATCTCGGCGAAGAGGTCCTCCGGCACCCAGTCGATCCACTCCACCAGGAAGCCGTTGCTCAGCGCGCCGGCCACCTGCAGCGACAGCTCGTGCACGACGTGGGGCGAGACCGCGAGCTGGTGTGCGGCGGCCAGGCGGCCGATCTTGAGCGTCTCGCTGAAGCCGTTGGCGCGGCAGAGATCGGGCATCAGGTAGCGGGCCGCGCCCCGCTCGATGATCTCGCGGAACTCGTAGCGCGAATAGTTGTTCTCGCCGGTGGCCACCGGGATGTTGATGCCGCGGGCGACCTCCGCGCAGGCGGCCAGGTCGTCGGCCAGCACCGGCTCCTCGTACCAGACGAGGTCGAGATCCTCGAGGAGCCGCGCCTGGCGGAAGTTGCCGAGCACGTCGAGCTTCTGGTTGACGTCCACCATGAGCCGCACGCCGTCGCCCACCGCCTTCTTCACCGCCAGCACGCGCTCCCGGTTGGCCCGCGGGTCGGGGTCGTGGATCTTGAGCTTGTAGTAGCGGCAGCCGCGCGCGACGTAGGCCTGCGCTTCCCCGATCAGGTCGGCGAGCGAGTAGCTCGGCCATCCGCCGCTGCCGTAGGCGGCCACCCGGTCGGTGACTCCGCCCCAGAGCTTGTAGAGCGGCAGCCCCGCCGCCTTCCCGACGATGTCCCACAGCGCGATGTCGAGCGCGCTGAGCGCGTAGGCCGCGACGCCCTGGCGCTTGATGCCGCGATCCGCGCGATACATACGCTCCCACAGTCGCTCGACGAGCAGTGGGTCCTGCCCCATCAGCAGCGGCGCCAGACGCGCGTCGAGGTAGGCCTGGATCGACTCCACGCCGCCGCCGCCGAATGCCAGCGTGTACCCGAGGCCGGTGAGGCCCTCGTCGGTGCGAACGTGCGCCACGACCAGGCTGTGCTGCGGGAAGTCGAGCGCGATGGGCTTGCGATTGGGGATGCGCAGCACGGCGCTGTCGATGGCGGTGATTTTCATGGCCGCCATCCTAGGCCGGGCGGGTCCGTGAGCGCAATGGGTGGCCGATCGGCGATGGGTATCGGCTTGCCCTGAGTGAGCACCCTCGCACTCTCACCGGAGGCGGTGCGTCCCGCGCAATTCCTGCCCGACCGCGCCGGTTCTCTTCAAGTAGTTGAATGCCGTCGTGTTTCTCCGGCTCGATCGGTGGCATGGCCTTCGCTATTCCTCCTGGGCATGCAGGACGCTGAATCTCTGTCTTCGCGCTATGGCCGGCGTGGTCTCGTCGCCCTCATCGTCCTGCTCCTGATCCTGCTGCCGCTCTACCTGTGGCCGCTGCGCGGCGGCCTGTCCGGCCTGCCGGGCGCGTCGGCTCTGTCCGGATCGGTGCGCGATCCGCGGAGCGCGTCGGCGGTGGCGCAGATCCCGGGGGACGTGTGGGACGCGCTCATGGGCCACGCCGGCGGGCCGCCTCCATCCCCGCCGCCCCCGAAGCCGCCTCGCAACCTGACCATGATCACCCACGGGGAAGGCCTGCCGGGTGGCGGTCCCGACGAGGGCGCGGGCGGCACCCTGTTCTCCGATAGCCCGTCGGCTCTCGCGCGCGGCATGCTCGCTCAGCTCGGATCGGGGGATCTGCCCGGCGGCAATCCTCCGGAAGGCGACGCGGCGTCCACTCCGGCGGACTTCTCCAAGAGCAGTCCGGGCGGTGGGTCCGGAGGGCCATCAGGCGGATTCGGTCCCTGGGGTTCTTCCGGCTTCGGCAATCTGGGCCCGTGGTCCGGCGGCGGCGGGTCCGGTGGAGGGCCCCGCCTCACGAGCCTGGGCCCGTCGTTCGATCCGGGTGA
>DATFGS010000550.1:0-2474 GCA_035249225.1 Candidatus Methylomirabilota bacterium
CGATCTGGTGCTCACCGACGACAACTTCGCGACCATCGTCGAGGCCGTGAAGGAAGGCCGCGTCATCTACGCCAACCTGCGGAAGGTCATCCGCTTCCTCTTCTCGTGCAATCTCTCCGAGATCCTGACCATCTTCGTGGCTATCCTGCTGGGCTATCCGACGCCGCTTCTACCGCTGCAGATCCTGTGGGTGAACCTGGTCACCGATATCCTGCCCGCGATGGCCCTGATCCGGGATCCGGCCGACGACGACGCCATGCAGCGGCCGCCGCGCGATCCCGCCGAGGCGCTGGTCACCTGGCGGTCGGGCGCCCGCATCCTGGGCGAAGGCGCGCTGCTGGCGGCCGGGGTGCTGAGCACGTATCTGTGGACGACCTGGCGGGATGGGCCCGGCGCGTCGGCCAGCACCATGGCCTTCATGGCGCTGGTCCTCATCCACCCGTTCCAGGCGATGAGCTGCCGCTCGGAGCGGTTCAACTGGTGGCAGCTCCGGCCCAATCCATGGATCCCGCTGTCGCTGCTCGCTCTCTTCACGCTGCAGTGGCTCGCGATCGAGTGGGGACCGCTGGTCCGGCTGCTGGGCACCCGGCCGCTGACCGGCGCCGACTGGCTCGTCCTGGCCGTGGGCGTGCTCTGGCCAGTGGCCTTGCTGGAGGCGTTCAAGGCGTGGGGCCGCTTCACCACCATGAGGCTCCCGTACCCCACCGTGGCGACCCAGAACGGGGCGCCACCCGCGAGAACCTCGCGAAAGAATTGACCGCGACGGTTGGCACCGCCGTTGCTCTAGACAGTTCGCATGACGACCAACGGCGAAGCGATCAAGATCACCGGTCTCGAACGGGACCCGCTGCGCGACCGCGCGGCGAAGCTCATGACCGGGGCCCTGGCGAAGCTGGCGGTGGGGCCCGTCAAGGGGCAGGCCTCGTTCTTCGATGACAACGGGCCCAAGGGCGGCCGGGCCATGCGATGCGCTCTGACCGTGCGACTGCCGTTCCGACCGAGCATCCGCGTGGAGCGAAGTGCCGTGACTCCACGGCTGGCGTTCGATGCCGCGTTCGCCGTGCTCGAGCGTCAGCTCGAGCGGTACCGCGAGCGGGATCGGGACAGCAAGCGGCACCCCAAGAAATACTTCGCGGCCCGCCGGGCGCTTGCCGGAGAGACGCCGCTCCCGCGAAAGCGGGCTCGGCGCGGATAGGCCAGGTCTCCATGGACCTTCGGGCCCGTGCGACCGAGCTCGGCAAGATAGACCGGGCCCCTGCGCCGGTGGTGACCGTGTACCTGAATACCCACTGGGCGGACGAGCAGCAGCGGGATCGCGTCCGGATCTTCCTCAAGAACGAGCTGGCCGAGGCCCGCCGGGCACCTGGCTCCCGCCCGTCCGAGGCGGATCTGGACTGGATCGAGGCCCAGGGGCAGGCGGTCCTGAACCAGACGGTCATGCCCGGGGCGGGCGGCATTGCCCTCTTCGCGTGCGAGGCACTGGGGCTCCGCGAGACCCTCGCCAGCCGCGTGCCGTTCGAGAACCGCTTCACGGTGGCCGAGGCGCCGCAACTCCGGCCGCTGCTCGAGCTCGACGAGAAGGCGCCGTCCACCTTGGTGGTCTTCATCGACACGGAGAGCGCACGGCTCGTCCCGCTCACCGCCGTGGGGGCCGGCGAGGAGGTCACGCTCCGGGCCGATGTGCCTGGGCATCACAGCCGGGGCGGCTGGGCGCAGCTCGCACAGTCGCGCTACCAGCGCCATGCCCAGGATCACCGGGCCCGCCATTTCGAGGCCGTGATAGCGAGCCTGACCGGGCTCGTCGAAGCGCATGGGCTGCGGCGGATGATCCTGGCCGGGGAGCCCCGCAACGTCGCCGTGTTCCGGCGAGAGCTGCCGCCGCGGATCGCCCCGTATGTCCTCGGAACCGTGGCGGGTGCCCGGCACGAAGCCATCGGGCTCATCGTCGATCGGGCGGCCGAGTACCTCTCCCACGTGGAGGGGCAGCGCGAGGCCGAGGGCGTCGACGCCACGCTGACCGCGGCCGCGAAGCGGGGGAAGGGAGCGGCGGGCCTGGACGCCAGCCTCGAGGCCGCCAATCGTGGCGCGATCCACCGCCTCTATCTCCTCAAAGGATGGAGCGCGCCCGGCCGTCGCTGCGGTGGGTGCGGGGCGCTGCACGGTGGGTTCTCGTGGGTCTGCCCAACCTGCGGTGGCGAGATGGTGACGGTGGAGCTGGGCGAAGTGATGGCCGAGCGCGTCGTCGCCGCCGGGGGGACGGTGGAGACCATCGAGGTCCACCAGCCGCTTGCCGCGGCGGGCGGCGTCGCGGCCGAGCTGCGCTACCCGCTGTGAGTCGCGCCCCCCGGCCCCCGCCGACTCGGGTTCGCGGTCGATGAGTCTCGTGATCGAATCCATCGGCGGCACGCCGGTCGCCCACCGGCGGATGGAGCTGGTGGAGCGGAAGGGGCTCGGCCACCCCGACACCATCTGCG
>DATFGS010000551.1:0-3329 GCA_035249225.1 Candidatus Methylomirabilota bacterium
GAAGGCCTGATAGGCGATCTCGAACGAGTGGAGCTTGCCGCGCCCGCTCGCCTGCATCCAGCCGACGCGGCGCGAGTGGCAGCGCGGGCACAGGATGCGCGGGTAGAAGAACACGTGGGCGCAGTCCTCGCAGCGCGGGAGCATGAGCTTCTGGGCGTTGCAGCCGTCCCAGAACGGCCTGGCTTCCGGGGTGATCGGCGTGGGTAGCGGGCGATCGACGTCCATGAGGCTCCTCTCTCGCGACGGGGTGATGACGAGACCGCTGAGACTCTACGCGGGGGCGGGGAGGGTGTCAACGAAGGCGGCGCGCCCCGGAAGGACGCGCCGCCGCCTGGTGGTGCGGGGCCGTTACTCCTTGCTGATGCCGGTCGGCCCGTTGCTGAACTCGGCGCCGGTCGGCATGCGTCGCGGCGTCTGGTCCACCGCGGCCCCGCCGGTGGGCCCGTTGCCGAACTCGGCGCCGCTCGGCACGTGGTCGGTCCCGATGAGCTGGGCGCCGCCACCCGCCGGCCCGTTGCTGAAGTCGGCGCCGGCCGGCATCTTCGCGTCCGTGCTCTGGGTCTCGGTCGAGCCGGTGAGCTCGGCCGCGCCGACGGTGGCGTTCGCGAGACCCAGGATGGAGAGGGTGAGCGATGTGTAGAGCAGGAAGCGCATCATGGCGGTCTCCTCCGGCCGGCGCGCTCGAAGGCGCGACGCCGTGGTCGGGGTCAACTTCAAGACAGCTCGATCAGATGGAGAGAGCGAGCCGGACCGGAGGAGCGCGGGTCGGGGAAGCGGATCGGACCGTGGCCGCGGGGCTGCCCGCAGTGTACGCGGCCACGAGGTGCAGGTAGCGCAGCGCGCGGGCGTCGACCGGCGGCGCCGCCGGAGCCACCGCGCCGCTGGAGAGGACGTGCTGGATGACGTCGTCGAAGTCGGCGTCGTCGTAGAGGCCGGCGATCCAGGACGGATCCGCCGGGCACGCGTGCGCAAGGAGCCTGAGCAGGACGACCAGGCCCACCGCGAGCGCCATCACCCAGAACGCGTGCGTGCGAGGGCGCCTCATCGCGGGCAGCCTACCACCGAGGCCCTCACCGGGATAGTCGCGATGACGCGGGGCGCGCGCTCAGACCGCCGGCTCGCCCGCGGTGACCGCGATGCACTGGCCGGAGAGGTTCTTGGCCGCGTCGCTGCAGAGGTAGACCGCGAGGGTGGCGATGTCCTCCGCGGTGGTCATGCGCTTGAGCGGCGCGCGCTCGACGAAGCTCCGGCGCATGTCCTCGACCGCCATCCCGCGCACCTCCGCCTGCCCGGCGATCACGCGGTCGATGCGGTCGCCCTCGACCGCGCCCGGGGCGATCGCGTTCACCCGGATATTGAGCGGGGCCAGCTCGAGCGCGAGGCCGTAGGTCATGCCGACCTGCCCGGCCTTCGCCGAGCAGTAGCCGATGCGGTACGGCAGCCCGCGCCGGCCCGCGGTGGACGTGATGTTGACGATCACCCCGCCGCCCGCCTTGATCATCTCGGGCACCGCGAAGCGCGTGCACATGTAGGAGGTGGTGAGGCAGGAGTTGATCGTGTAGAACCAGTCGTCGGTCGTGTATTCCTGCACGCGCTTGGTCGGACCGCCGTCGCCCGCGTTGTTCACGAGGACGTCGAGCTTGCCGAACGCGCCGGCCCCCGTCGCGATCATCTTCTGCACGTCGGCTTCCGTCGCCGCGTCGCCGGTCACCGCGAGTGCCCGCCCGCCGTCGCCCTTGATCAGGGCCACCGTCTCCTCCACCAGGTCGCGGCTGCGGGCCGCGCAGATCACCGCGGCGCCTTCCTTCGCGAACAGGCGGCTCATCACACGCCCGATCCCCTTGCTGGCCCCGGTGATGAGCGCCACCTTCCCCTCGAGCTGTCCCATGCGTGGTTTCTCCGCCTCCGGTAATTCTTACGCCGCCCGGAGTGTACCTTTTTCTCCGGCGGCGCGAAGCGCGAACGTGGGGGGCTCCAATTGCCAGGATTTACGCGTGGCGTCGTGTCTTGGCGGGCTGGCACGCGGGTTGAAGACAAGAACGCGCAGGAGGTAAGCCATGACGACGAAATCCGTGAAGACCAGAATCGCATCCGCCGTGATCGGCCTCTCGCTGGTCACGCTCGCCACGACGGCATGTGGAACGCTGGGCGGCGCCGCGGTCGGCGCCGGTGCGGGAGCCGCGGTTGGCGCCGGAACCGGGTACGGGGCCGGCAAGGGCGCGCTGATCGGGACGGGCGTGGGCGCCGCCGCCGGCGCCATCTACGACATTACCAAGAAGCGGTAATCGGAGGAGCTCATGAAGCCGTACAAGGTGCTGGCGGTCGGTGTGATGGCCATGGTCCCGCTCTGGGCGGGGTTCGCGGCCGGGCAGAGCAAGCCCTCATGTGATCAGCAGAAGGCCTCTGCCCCCCAGAAGGTGGAGGGCCGAGTGGTCCGGGTGGACGCCAAGGGCGGAAAGGTCGCCGTGGCGGAGGCGGACGGCAAGACGCACGAGTTCCAGGCCTCGAAGGAGACGCTCCAGGATCTCAAGGTCGGGGACAAGATCGAAGCCAATCTCCGCTCGCTTCCAAGCTGCTGAGTTCGGCCGGCCTGTAGGGTCGCCGGCGGGGCGGTCGCGTGGCCCCGCCGGCGTCATTTGCCGTATCGCGCGCGGGTGAGCTACGATCCGGGTCGGAGGGAGACCCGGTCATGAACATCCTCAAGTCCCTGGCGGTAAAGAACGTCGAGGAAGCGACGCGGGACATCCCGGTCATCGACTTCGCGCCGGCCTTCTCCGCAACCCCGGGCGGTCTCGAGGCGGTCGCGCGCCAGGTCGAGCGCGCCAGCGAGTCCGTCGGATTCTTCTACCTGGCCGGCCACGGCGTCCCGGACGCGGTGGTGGACGCGGCCTTCGCCGCCTCGCGCGAGCTGCACGCGCTCCCGGATGCGGAGAAGCAGCGCCTCAAGCTCAACGAGAACAACATCGGCTACCTGCCGGTGAACCAGTCCATCCAGGGCGCCTCGACCATCCACAAGGCCAGCCGTCCCAACTACAACGAGAGCTTCTTCATCAGCCACGATCGCCCCGCCGACCACCCCGACGTGCTGGCCGGGACGCCGCTGCGGGGCCGCAACCAGTGGCCCGACGGGCACGAGCGCATGCGGGCCGCGATGGTGACGTACTTCAAGACCCTGGAAGGCGTGGGCGAGCGCATGCTGCCGGTGCTGGCCCGCGCCCTCGGCATGCCCGCGGAGCACTTCGCCCCGTTCTTCGCCGACGAGGCGCACATCAACCTGCGCTTCCTCCACTACCCGCCGCAGGACATCGCCGACGACGAGCAGTTCGGCC
>DATFGS010000552.1:0-13951 GCA_035249225.1 Candidatus Methylomirabilota bacterium
GGATGCGCTGCCGCCATGCGTCGAGAAGTCTCTTTGAGCCGATCGCGCAGTCCCTGGACCACAGTCCGCGCCTCTTTGTCATGCCCGACCAGTCGCCCGATGGTTGTGATGTGGCCCGCCGCGGCCGCCATCCCGGCCAGATGGAGCACGTGGCCCTCGACGGAGCTGGACACGCCGAGC
The DNA here is from genome assembly GCA_035249225.1 of Candidatus Methylomirabilota bacterium. GTDB lineage: Bacteria > Methylomirabilota > Methylomirabilia > Rokubacteriales > CSP1-6 > CAMLFJ01. Next base: position 181 of record DATFGS010000552.1, read on the forward strand.
TCGCGGCTCAGCGCGGCGCGGTCGAGGCTCGTGAGCACGGTGACCGCGAGGGCGATGGGCCGGCGTACGCCCAGCTCCTTCGCCGCGGCGGCCGCGCCCTCGGCCGCGGCGGTCATCATCGCGCGGCCGCCGGAGGCGTGGACGTTGAACATGAGCACGCCCATGCGCGCGGCCACGCGCGCGGCGGCGGCCACCGTGTTGGGGATGTCGTGGAACTTGAGGTCCAGGAAGACCTCGGCGCCGCGCTTGTGGACGCTCTCCACCGCGGCGGGCCCCGCGGCGGTGAAGAGCTGGGATCCGATCTTGAAGCGCGTGACCCGGCCCTGGAGGCGATCCAGGAGCCGCGAAGCGTCGGCCAGGCTCTCCACGTCGAGGGCCACGATCAGGCGGTCCTTCACGTCGCGGGGCGGCTCAGGAGGCGTCATGGTACTCCTGGAGGGCCTTCACGGAGATCTCGCCCTTGAGCAGCGCCTCGATGCCGCCGATCGCCGCCTGGGCTCCGTCCACGGTGGTGTAGTAGGGAATGTTCTGGGTCACCGCGGTGCGCCGGATCAGGTAGGAGTCCTTGCGCGCCCGGCCGTCCTCCGGGGTGTTGAAGACCAGCGCGATCTCCCCCCGCTTCATGAGATCCACGACGTTCGGCCGGTAGCTCTCGTTGACCTTGTAGACGGTCTCCACCGCCATGCCCTGGCGCTGCAGGAGCTTGGCGGTGCCGATGGTGGCGACCAGGCTGAAGCCCATCTCGGCGAGCCGCTTGGAGATCTGGAGCACCGCGCGCTTGTCGCGGTTCTTGACCGAGACGAACACCTTGCCCGAGGTGGGCAGGGGCGAGCCGGCCGAGAGCTGCGACTTCACGTAGGCCTTGCGGAAGTCGTGGTCGATGCCCATGACCTCGCCGGTGGACTTCATCTCGGGGCCGAGGATGGTGTCCACCCCCGGGAACTTGATGAAGGGGAAGACCGCTTCCTTCACCGCGATGTGGCGGACCTCGCGCTCCTCGGCGAAGCCGAGGCCCACCAGCGTCTCGCCGAGCATCACCCGGGTCGCGAGCTTGGCCAGGGGGACCCCGATCGCCTTCGACACGAAGGGCACCGTCCGGGAGGCGCGCGGATTGACCTCGAGCACGAAGATCTGCTCGTTCTTGATCGCGAACTGGATGTTGAGCAGCCCGATGACCCCGAGCTCGGTCGCGAGCGCGCGGGCCTGGGCCTGGATGCGCTCGACCTGATCGTCGCCCAGCGAGTAGGGCGGCAGCGCGCACGCGGAGTCGCCCGAGTGCACGCCCGCCTTCTCCACGTGCTCCATGACCCCGCCGACCACCACCCGCTGCCCGTCCGCGATCGCGTCCACGTCGATCTCGAGCGCGTCCTCGAGGAACTTGTCCACCAGGATGGGATGCTCCGGGCTCACCCGCACCGCCTCCTTCATGTAGCTCTGGAGATCCGCGTCGTCGTACACGATCTGCATGGCGCGCCCGCCCAGGACGTAGGACGGCCGCACCAGCACCGGGTAGCCGATGGTGTTGGCGATGCGCGAGGCTTCCTCGTAGGAGCGCGCGGTCGACCCGGGAGCCTGCGCGAGGCCGAGCCGGTCGAGGAGATCGGAGAAGCGACGTCGGTCCTCCGCGCGGTCGATGGCGTCGGGCGGGGTGCCCAGGATCGGCACCCCCGCCCGCTCGAGCGGCACCACCAGCTTGAGCGGGGTCTGGCCGCCGAACTGCACGATGACCCCGCGCGGCCGCTCGCGCTCCACGATGTTCATCACGTCCTCGAACGTGAGCGGCTCGAAGTAGAGGCGGTCGGAGGTGTCGTAGTCGGTGGAGACCGTCTCCGGGTTGCAGTTGACCATGATCGCTTCGACGCCCGCGTCCCGGAGCGCGAACGCGGCGTGCACGCACGCGTAGTCGAACTCGATGCCCTGGCCGATGCGGTTGGGCCCGCTGCCCAGGATCACCACCTTCTCGCGCGGGGTCGGGAGGGCCTCGTCCTCCTCCTCGTAGGTCGAGTAGAGGTACGGGGTGTGGGCCACGAACTCGGCCGCGCAGGTGTCGACCATCTTATAGACCGGTTTGATGCCGGCTTCGACCCGGGCGTGTCGAACCTCTCCCTCCGTGGCTCCGGTCAGCTGTCCGATGCGCTTGTCCGCGAAGCCCATCTGCTTGGCCCGCCGCAGGACGTCGGAGTCTCCGAGACCCGCCGCGGTGATCGCCGCCTCGTACTCCACGATCTGGCGCATGTTGTCGAGGAACCACGGATCGATCGCGGACAGCTCGTGGATCTCCCGGGTGCCGAGCCCCCGCCGGTAGGCCTCGCCGATCGCGAAGCAGCGATCCGCGTTGGGGATGCGGATCTTCTGCCGCAGCTCGTCGAGATCCGCGATCGGCCGGTCGAGCGCGAGCCCCCAGCGGTCCTGCTCGAGCGAGCGCACCGCCTTCTGGAGCGCCTCCTTGAAGGTGCGGCCGATCGCCATGACCTCGCCCACCGACTTCATCTGGGTGGTCAGGGTCTGGTCCGCCTCCGGGAACTTCTCGAAGGCCCAGCGCGGGATCTTCACCACGCAGTAGTCGATGGCCGGCTCGAACGAGGCGGGCGTCTCGCGGGTGATGTCGTTGCGCAGCTCGTCCAGCGTATAGCCCACCGCGAGCTTGGCCGCGATCTTGGCGATCGGGAAGCCGGTGGCCTTGGAGGCGAGCGCGGAGGAGCGCGATACGCGCGGGTTCATCTCGATCACCACCATGCGGCCGTCCAGCGGGTTGATCCCGAACTGGATGTTGGAGCCTCCGGTCTCGACGCCGATCTCGCGGATGATCGCGAGGGAGGCGTCGCGCATGATCTGGTACTCCTTGTCGGTGAGGGTCTGGGCGGGGGCCACCGTGATCGAGTCGCCGGTGTGCACGCCCATCGGATCGAAGTTCTCGATCGAGCAGATGATGACCACGTTGTCCTTCAGGTCGCGCATCACCTCGAGCTCGAACTCCTTCCAGCCGATCACCGACTCCTCCACCAGCACCTGCTGGAGCGGGCTCTGCTGCAGCCCCCACTTGATCGACGCCTCGAGCTCCTCCGGATGGTAGGCGACCGAGCCCCCGGTGCCGCCCAGGGTGAACGACGGTCGGATGATCAGGGGGAACTGCATGCGCCGCTGCCGCATGCCCGCGAGCGCGTCCTCCGGGCTCGACGCGTAGAAGCCCTTGGGCATCGCGAGCCCGATGCGCTCCATCGCGGCCCCGAAGAGGTTGCGGTCCTCCGCGGTCTTGATCGCGGGCAGCTTGGCCCCGATCAGCTCGACCCCGTAGCGGTCGAGGGTGCCGTCCTCCGCGAGGGCGACCGCGAGGTTGAGGCCGGTCTGCCCGCCGACGGTGGGCAGCATCGCGTCGGGCCGCTCCCGCGCGATGACCTTGGCCACGTACTCGGGGGTGAGCGGCTCCACGTAGGTCCGGTCCGCCATCTCCGGGTCGGTCATGATGGTGGCCGGGTTGCTGTTCACCAGCACGACCTCGAACCCCTCCTCGCGCAGGGCCTTGCAGGCCTGGGTGCCCGAGTAGTCGAACTCGCAGGCCTGGCCGATCACGATCGGCCCGGAGCCGATGAGGAGGATCTTCCGGATGTCGGTGCGCTTCGGCACGCGGGCTCCTAGGCGTCGATCAGGCCGTAGACGATGGACGTCTCGGGAGTGGCCTCGTCCCGCCGGTAGAGCACGTCGTCGAGGCGGCCGTTGCCAATCCAGGCGGCCTCCCCGTTGCCCCACAGCTTCTCGCCGAGCACGCTCATGCGCTTCTCGACGCGCTCCTTGACCGCGTGCGCCTCGAGGCTCAGCTCGCTGTCGGTCGTGAAGACCGCCCACTCCGGCTTCTGACCCGACTCCTCGGTCTTGCGGTAGGCGATGAGGTACTTGGGCATCGGTTCACCCTCCCTTCGTCATGAGGTCAGCGAAGCGACGGAACAGGTAGTGCGAGTCGTGCGGGCCCGGCGAGGCCTCCGGGTGGTACTGCACCGAGAAGATCGGCAGCTCCCGATGCCGCATCCCCTCCGAGGTGCCGTCGTTGAGGTTGACGTGCGTCTCCACCAGCCCGAGCTGCTCGAACGACCGCGGGTTCACCGCGAAGCCGTGATTCTGCGCGGTGATCTCGACGCGCCCGGTCTCGAGGTCCTTGACCGGATGGTTGCCCCCGTGATGGCCGAACTTGAGCTTGTAGGTGTCGGCGCCGAGGGCGAGCCCGAGGATCTGGTTGCCCAGGCAGATGCCGAAGATCGGCGTCCTGCCGACGAGCCCGCGCACCGCCTCGATGAGGTACGGTACCGCCTCGGGATCGCCCGGGCCGTTGGAGAGGAAGATGCCGTCCGGCTTCCGCTCGAGCACCGCGGCCGCGCTCGTGCTCGCGGGCATCACCTCGACCTGGCAGCCCAGCCCGCTGAGGCAGCGCAGGATGTTCTGCTTGATGCCGGAGTCGAAGGCGATGACCTTGAACCGGGGGGCGGGCGGCGTGGTGTAGCCGCGCGCCAGGTCCCACGGCGCCTCGTCCCAGCCGTGGGGCGCGGTCACGCTCACCTCGGTGACCAGGTCGCGCCCGAGCAGGCCGGGCAGCGCGCGCGCCCGCTCCATGAGGCGCGACGCGTCCGGCTCCTCGGTCGAGATGATGCCCTCCTGGGCGCCGTGATCGCGCAGGTGCCGGGTGAGGGCGCGCGTGTCGATGCCCTGGATGCCGACGATCTGGTGCTCGCGCAGGTAGGTGTCGAGCGGCACGCGCGACCGCCAGCTCGAGGGGAACGGGCACGCCTCCTTCACGATGAAGCCCGCCAGCCAGGGCCGCCGCGACTCGACGTCCTCCGGGTTGATGCCGTAGTTGCCGATCAGGGGATAGGTCATGCAGACCATCTGTCCCCGGTACGACGGATCGGTGAGGATCTCCTGGTAGCCGGTCATGGACGTGTTGAACACGACCTCGCCGTGGCTCTCGCCCGGCGCGCCCAGGGCTTCCCCGCGAAAGACGCGGCCGTCGGCGAGCGCGAGCAGGGCGCGCGTCACGGGGCCACCTTGACGCCGCCGACCAGCGTCATCCACGGCGCGCCCGCGCCGGTGAACCCCGCGAACGGCGTGCTGCGGCCGCGCGAGCGGAAGGCGGCCGGATCCACCGTCCACGTCCGCTCGAGGTCGAGGATCGTGATGTCGGCGGCGGCGCCGGGGGCGAGGCTGCCGCCCGGCAGGTTCAGGAGGCGGGCGGGGCCGACGCTGAGGCGGGTCACGAGCGTCGGGAGATCCAGCCGGCCGGGGCGCACGAGCCGGTCGAGCAGCAGCGGCACCGCGGTCTCGAGGCCCACGATGCCGTTGGCGGCTTCGGCGAACTCGCCCTCCTTCTCGGAGAGCGCGTGCGGCGCGTGATCGGTGGCCACGCAGTCGATGGTGCCGTCCACCAGAGCCTCCAGGCACGCCTCGACGTCGCGCTTGCCCCGGAGCGGAGGCGCCATCTTGCCGCCGGAGTCGTAGCTGCGCACCACCTCGTCGGTGAGCAGCAGGTGATGGGGGGTCACCTCCGCGGTGACCCGGACCCCGCGCGCCTTGGCGTCGCGCACGAGCCGCACCGCGCCCGCGGTGGAGATGTGCGCGATGTGCAGGTGCGCGCCGGTCAGCTCGGCGAGGATGATGTCGCGCGCCACCATCACGTCCTCCGCGGCGGCGGGCTGACCGTCGAGGCCCAGCTCGGTGGAGACGAACCCCTCGTGCATGGCTCCGCGGTGCGCGAGCTCGCAGTCTTCCGCGTGGCTGATGACCGGCACGCCGAAGGGCAGCGCGTACTCCATGGCCCGGCGGTAGAGCTCGGCGTTCATCACGCACTTGCCGTCGTCGGAGAAGGCCACGCAGCCGGCCTCCGCCTGCTCGGCCAGCTCCGCGAGCTGCTTGCCCTCGAGGTTGCGGGTCACCGCGCCGATGGGGTACACCCGCACCACGCCCTCGACCTTCGCGCGGGCCAGGATGTAGTCGGTGACCGCGCGGTTGTCGTTGACCGGGAAGGTATTGGCCATGCATGCGACCGCGGTGAAGCCGCCCGCCGCGGCGGCCCGCGTGCCGCTCGCGATCGTCTCCTTGTACTCGAATCCCGGCTCGCGCAGGTGCACGTGCATGTCGATGAACCCCGGGCACACCACCTTGCCGGACGCGTCCACCGTCTCGATGCCCGCGGGCGCCTTCAGGCCCCGGCCGATCTTGTGAATGCGGCCGTCGGCGATCCAGACGTCCTGGACCGCGTCCGTCCCGCCGGCCGGATCGACCACCCGCCCGCCCTTGATCAGCAGGCTCATGCGCCCTTGCTCCCGGTCAGCAGGTAGAGCACGGCCATGCGGACGGCCACCCCGTTGGAGACCTGGTCGAGGATGACCGAGTAGGCGCTGTCCGCCACCTCGGGGGCCAGCTCGACGCCGCGGTTCACCGGCCCCGGGTGCATGATCAGCACGTCGGGCCGGCAGCGCTCGAGCTTGGCCAGCGTGAGGCCCCACACGCGCGAGTACTCGCGGAGGGAGGGGATGAAGCCGCCCTGCATGCGCTCGTGCTGCAGGCGCAGCATCATGATCACGTCGGCGTGCGCGATCGCCTCCTCCAGGCGGTGGCTGACCTTCACCCCCAGCTCCTGGCACTGGGCCGGGATCAGGGTGGGCGGGCCCGCCACCGTCACCGTGATGCCCATCTTCCGCATCCCGTGGATGTCGGAGCGGGCGACCCGGCTGTGGGTGATGTCGCCCACGATCGTGACGTTGAGCCCCTCCAGGTGGCCCTTCTTCTCCCGGATCGTCATGAGATCGAGCAGGGCCTGGGTCGGGTGCTCGTGGGCGCCGTCACCCGCGTTGATCACCCCGCAGCGCAGGTGCCGGGCCAGGAGAGCGGGGGCGCCCGAGGCCTTGTGGCGCACCACCACCACGTCGGGGCTCATGGCCTCGATGTTGCGCGCGGTGTCGAGCAGGCTCTCGCCCTTGTCCGCGCTCGAGCCGGAGGCGGAGAAGTTGATCACGTCCGCGGAGAGCCACTTGCCCGCGATCTCGAACGAGGTGCGGGTGCGGGTGGACGACTCGTAGAACAGGTTCACCACCGTCTTGCCCCGGAGCGTCGGGACCTTCTTGATCTCGCGCGCCGCGATCTCCTTCATGGAGGCGGCGGTGTCGAGCACGGTGATGATCTCGGCCGCGTCCAGGTCCTGCATGCCGAGCAGATCCTTGCGCTTCCAGCTCATCGCCTCACTCCTCCCGGATGACGACGCGGTCCTCGCCGTCGTGCTCGCGGAGCAGCACCGCCACCGTCTCCCGGCGGCTGGTGGGCAGGTTCTTGCCGATGTAGTCGGGCCGGATGGGCAGCTCGCGATGGCCGCGGTCCACCAGGACGGCCAGGCGGATGATGTGCGGGCGCCCGAGATCCATGAGGGCGTCCATGGCGGCCCGGATGGTCCGGCCGGTGAAGAGCACGTCGTCCACCAGCACCACCGTGCGTCCCTTGATGGGGAAGCTGATCTCGGTGCTGCGGACCACCGGCTGCGCGGCCTTGAGGCCGAGATCGTCGCGGTAGAGCGTGATGTCGAGCGCGCCCACCGACGGCTTGGTGCCCTCGATGGCCGCGATCTTGGCGCCGATCCGCTCGGCGAGGGTCACCCCGCGGGTCTTGATGCCCACCAGGGCGACGTCCTGCCCGCCGCCCGCCTGCTCGACGATCTCGTGCGCGATCCGGGTCAGCGCGCGATCGAGCCCGGTCTCGTCGAGGACCTGCGCCTTCTCGCGGGAGCTCACGCCGCCGCTCCCGGGCAAAAAAAATGCCCCGGCGGGGGCGAGGGACTGCTCATGTTCTTCGGGTGCCGCATGGCTGATCTCTCCTTGCCGGCCTCGCAGGGCCTGCTTAAAGGAGTGAATCGTGATGTGCCTGTATGCTACGCCGCGAGGCGCGGCCTGTCAAGGCGAGCGGTCACGAACCGCGCGTGGTGAGCCACCGCACGAATCCCAGCAGGAAGATCCCGACGCCGACCATCAGCGGGACCCAGTACCGCGGCACCTGGAGCACCTGGACCAGCACGATGCACAGGCCAATGAACGCGACGATCAGCCCGGCCATCATGAGCTTGCCGCCCGAATCACGATTCGCCATGTTCGGTCCTCACTTTTCCGCCAGCACGATGAGACGGCCGGTCGAGCCCGCGCGGAAGGGCCGCCCATCGTAGCCCCCGTAGGCCCGGAGGAATCGCAGGCCGACGGAGCGGAGCGTGCGCCGCCACTGGGGAAGGGAGTACGCCTGGAAGCGCAGGGTCTTCTGGGCGACCAACCGCTCCCCGGCGGTGACGATGAGCCGGGTGCTGTCGGTCATCCGGGTGCGCCGGTCGAAGTGCCGCTCCTCGAGCACGAAACGCTTCTTCCCGGTCCGGTACCAGAGCCGGCGCGGCAGGCCCGCGTCGTAGGCCGGGTCGCGGTGGTCCACCAGGAGCCGGCCGCCCGGACGCAGGGCGCGGGCCATCCGGCGCAGCGTCGTCACGTTCTGCGCGGGCGTGAAGTAGCCGAAGCTCGTGTAGAGGTTGATCACCGCGTCGAACTCCTCCCGGAACGCGAGGCGCCGCATGTCGCCCCGCCGGAAGCGCAGGCGCGGGCCCTCGGTGAAGCGATCGCGGGCCTCCGCGAGCATCGCGCGCGAGAGATCCACGCCGACCAGGCGGAAGCCGCGCCGCGCCAGCAGCGCCGCGTGCCGGCCGTAGCCGCACGGCACGTCGAGAATCCGCGCACCCGCGGGCGGACGCAGGCTGCGGAGCACGAACGCCACCTCGAGACGGGTTTGCCGGAGGGGCTTCTCCTCGCGCAGCGCCGCGACGTAGCTCGCGTCGAAGAAGTGCTTGAACCATTCCCGCCGGCTCATTCGCGGCGTAGTATACTCCGCCCTGGTCACCCCATGAGCCGGCTTCACGACGCAGCGCGCACCGAGAACCCCACGATCGGCGTGTCGGTCATCCTCTCCGCGGGTCTGCGCCGGCTCCTGCCCGGGAGCGCCGACGGACCCCGGCGCCACACCCTCGCCGCGGGCGCCACCCTGGGCGATCTGCTCGTCGCGATCGGCATCGACGCGGCGACCGATCTCACCGCGGCGGTGGACGGCGAGCTGGCCGAGCGGGACACCCCGCTCCGCGACGGCGCCGAGGTCATGCTGCTCGTCCCGATGGAGGGTGGCAGTGGCAGTGGCAAGGGGAGCCGCAGCCGAAGGCGAGGCGACCAATTAGAAATGCAGTAAAAGGCTTCAGTAGTAGACGGTAAGGAGCGGAAAAGTCTCTGCAGTAGACGGTAGAAAGCGGAAAGGTCTCGGCAGCAAACGGTAGAAAGCAGCAAGGCCCCATAACCTCACACCGAAGAGAGGACTGTCATGGCTCAGCTCAGAATTCCCCTCGATGAGAAGCGCTTCAACTCCGGTCAGACCTGGAAGGACTACATGGCCCAGATGGGTGACACCCGGGCCAAGACCGAGGCGAACTACGCCAACTCCAAGCTGACCGACGAGGAGCGCAAGTTCTTCAGCGGCGTCGCCGGGGTCAAGTACGTCGTGATGCTCGCGGAGAACTGGTGCGGCGACGTCCACCGCAACTCGCCCCTGATCGCGCACATCGTCGAGGCGATGCCGGGCGCCGAGCTGCGCGTGTTCCTCCGCGACCAGAACCCGGACCTGCGCGACACCTTCCTCAACAACGGCTACCAGTCCATCCCGGTGGTGGTCTTCTTCGACAAGGACTGGAACGAGATCGGCCGCTGGCTCGAGCGCGCGCACGGCGCCACCACCGTGACCGCCGGGATCCGCGCCCGCACGCTGGGGGCGGTGCCGCAGGGCGCGTCCAAGGAGCAGCAGGACGCCGCGATGAACGAGTTCCGCGCTCAGGTCCAGGCCGAGTACGACAAGCCGGGTGGGGCGCTCTGGCGCGCCGCCGCCGCCGAGGTCAAGCTGCTGCTCGAGACGAAGCTGGGCGCCAAGAAGTAGTCGGAGACATTCCGGTGCGCCCACGGAGGCCTCGATGACCGTCAAGCTCGGCATGTTCACCATGCCGTTTCACCACCCGGATCGGGACTACGCCACCATCCTCGAGGAGGATCAGGAGGCCATCGTCCTGGCCGACCGGCTTGGCTTCACCGAGGCCTTCGTGGGCGAGCACTTCTCGTCGTGGAGCGAGCGCATCACCTCGCCCCTCATCTTCTTCGCCACCTTGATTTCCCGCACCACCCAGATCCGCTTCGGCACCGGGGTCATCAACCTGCCCCAGCTCCACCCCGCGACGGTGGCCGCTCACGCGGCGATGTTCGACCAGCTGTGCCGGGGCCGCTTCATCATGGGCATCGGCCCGGGCGGCCTCGTCAGCGATCTGGAGATGTTCGACGTGGGCCAGGCCGAGCTGCGCCCGCAGATGGTCATCGAGTCGATCGAGACCGTGCTCAAGCTCTGGGCCCAGGACCCGCCCTACGAGATCGACGGCCGCTTCTGGAAGATCTCGCTCAAGAACGGCATCTGGCCCGAGTTCAAGGTCGGCACGGTGCCGCGGCCCTATCAGCGGCCGCACCCGCCCATCGCGCTCTCCCTGCTCACCCCCAACTCCAACAGCGCGATCACCGCGGGCGAGCGCGGCTGGATCCCGATCTCCGGCCAGTTCTTCCACCGCCGCTACCTGCGCGGGCACTGGGAGAAGTACGCCGAGGGCTGCGAGCGGGCGGGCCGCCGACCGGATCCGAGCATCTGGCGCGTCTCGCGCAGCGTCCTCGTCACCGAGAGCGACGCGCAGGCCGAGGAGTACCTGGCCGATCCCGACAACGGGCTCTCCTTCTACTACCACTTCTTCCACCACAGCTTCTCGAAGGGGCGCAAGGCGCTCTTCATGCTCAAGCCCGACCTCCTCATCCCGGACGAGGACGTGACGGAGGACATGATCAAGCGCGCCCTCGTCATCGCGGGCAGCCCCCGGCGCGTGGTCGAGCAGCTGGTGGCTCTGCGCGAGGAGACCGGCCCCTTCGGCACGCTCCTGATGGGCGGGCACGACTGGGACCAGCCCGCCCTGTGGCGCCGCTCGATGGAGCTCCTGGCTACCCAGGTGATGCCGCAGTTCTCGAAGCACGCCGCCACGGCCCGCTCGTGAAGGTCGCGACCTGGCGCGGGGGCACCCGCTTCACCCTCGACGCCGCGCCCGATCCGGTCGCGGGGCCGGGGCAGGTCGTGGTGGACGTGACCGCGGCGGGCATCTGCGGCACCGACGTGCACGCGACCCAGGGCCTCTTCCCGTGGACGCCGCCCATGATCATGGGCCACGAGTACTCGGGCGTGGTGCGCGAGGTCGGTCGCGGCGTAAGCCGAAGGCTCATCGGTCGGGCGGTTGCCTGCGAGCCGAGCTTCGGGTGCGGCACGTGCCTGCACTGCCGGAACGGCCGCATCAGCCAGTGCGCGAAGGCCACCCGGGTCGGCGGCTTCGCGGAGCGCGCCGCGCTGCCGCTCGACTGCGTGCACCCGCTCCCGAAGGGGCTCGATCCGGTCACCGCCGCGCTGGCCGAGCCCGCGTCCTGCTGCCTGTCGGGGCTCGAGATGTTCAGGATGCCGCGCAACGCGACGGTGGTGGTGATGGGCGGTGGCATCATGGGGCTCCTCACCATGGCGATCGCCCGCCGGCGGGGCGCCGCGCGTCTCGTCCTGTCCGATCCCCTCGAGGAGCGCCGGCAGATCGCGAGCAAGCTCGGCGCGCGCGTGGTGGTGGATCCGACGCGCGAGAGCCTGCACGATCGCGTGATGGCGCTGACCGGCGGGCGCGGCGCCGAGGTGGTCTGCGAGGCGGTGGGCAAACCGGAGCTGGTCGGGGAAGCCTTCGCGATGGTGAAGCCGACCGGCGTGCTGCAGCTCGTGGGGGTCAATCCCAAGGGCAGCCGCATGCCGATGGATCTCTTCGACATCCACTTCCGCGAGATCCGCATCCACGGCGCCTACGGTCGCGGCACCGCCTTCCGCCGGGCCCTCGCGCTGCTGCCGAAGCTCGGGGTGAAGCGTCTGATCGGCGCCCGGTTCCCGCTCGAGCGCATCGAGGAAGCCTTCGCGCACGCCACCGCCGGGCGCGGCGCGAAGACGGTGATCACGCCCGGCTAGCCTGCACCTCGCGCACCGCCAGGTTGTTGTCGAAGGGCACCAGGTCCATCCAGCCCACCAGGGCGCCCGCGGGCAGATCCTGGGTCACCGCCCGATCGTCTCCGCTCTCGATCACGACGAGCAGCGCGTGCTTGCCCGGGCGCGCCGGGGTCCAGGGGAATGGGCCGACGATCACGCCCGCGCCGCCCGCGGCCGCGACGGTGGCGGGCATGGGTCCGGGGGGCGCGGGCAGCTCCGTCCAGTCCGCGGGCCAGCGGCGCGTGCTCCCCGGCCCGCTCAGGAACGCCCGCGCCGTGATCGGCCCGGAGGCGGCGGCGCCGCGGTTCTTGACCCGCGCGAACACGAACGCGGGCGCCTCCGCGGGCACCTGGCCGGCGTGGTCGGCGGGCGTGCCGGGCGTCGCCACCGTCCGGACCCAGACGTCGGGGGCGTCCCCGTGGTCCTCCTTCCAGAGTACCTTCTCGAAATCGTCCGTGCCGTCCGCGGTGCCGTATCGGCCGGCGCGTCCGTCGTCGACGTAGACGTCCACCGCGGGCGGAGCGTAGCCCCCGACGCTCCGCCCGGCGAAGACCTCCTGGATCACCTTGCGATGCAGGCCGTCCGGGTACCGCCATCCGCCCAGGTTCCAGTCCGCGGCCTCGATGGCCTGCGCCATCTGGGGGATGGTCGCGTTCTGGATCGGCACGTGCGCGTAGCCGAGGAGGTGCAGCCGGATCGCGAGGTCGCGGGCGGCCGTCCTCCGGTCCGCGTCGGTCGAGTCGCCGCCGAGCTTGCGGTAGAGCTCGAACGTGGTGGCGCACCAGAGCGCGCCCTTGTCGTAGCCGCCGCCCAGGCTCCACGCCGGCTCGTCCGGCACCTTCATGTCGTAGCGCCGGCCGCCGCCCTTGTCCCCCGCGTTGGCGTTCCACGAGAACATGATCCCGCGCGTCTTCTCCGGCCGGGCGTGCTTGTCGTCGTAGTAGACCGCGGCGAGGAAGTCCGCGAAGCCCTCGCTCACCCCGCTCGGGAAATTGCCTTCCGAGGAGTCGTCGAGCACGCAATTCTGAAGGAAGTGGCCGTACTCGTGGAGGATGATCATCGCGTCGGAGGCGTCGGGCACCGCGTCCTCTCCGAGCCCGATTCCCGCCCCCGTCGTGTTGGAGCCGTCGGTGGTGCTGAGCTGGGGATCCACCGCCACCGAGGTGTTGCCCATCCCGGGCAGCGCGAGGTCGGTCTGGATGTATTGCTGGAAGCGATCGATGTGGAAGTAGACCATCACGTCGAGGAAGCTCGGACTGGTGCTGCTGAAGGAGAAGCTCCCGCCGGCGCTGCTGGGCTCCTTCGGATCCGGATCTCCCATGTTGACGATGTGCACCCACGCCCCGTCGAGCCGCAGCCGTCCGTCGGCGGGCGGGGGATCCAGCCGCTCCAGGTCCACGGTCGCCCGCTGCGCGTTCAGCTTCGCGGTCGCGGTGCGGGAGGACAGGGTCAGGTCGCCGCTGGTCACGATGGGGTTCGGATCGAAGACCTTCCCGCGCGGCCGCGCGTAGGCGGCGAGGTCGCGCGCCTCGAGGAGCGCGCCGGACATCGCGTCCACCAGGAACCGCCAGCTCTGGGGTGGCCGGCTGGCCGTGAGCCGCACGTCCCAGGCCAGCACGTGCGTGCCCTCGCGCGGCCG
>DATFGS010000553.1:0-1829 GCA_035249225.1 Candidatus Methylomirabilota bacterium
TGCTTGAAGCGGGCGAGGTCCTCGTCGGAGACGAGGTCGGACACCATCACGCAGAGCATCCCCTGCTGGCGCCACAGGATCAGGCTGAAGCCGTTCTCCTTCCGCACCACCGGCCGCCAGCGGTCGATCTGCACCCGCCCGCGATCGGCGGGGAGGCTCACGCTGCCGCCCGGGACGATGATGTAGGCCACGGTGTGGCCGGACACGTCCTGGTAGGTCAGCTCGATGCCGCGTCGGCCCTCGAGGTACGTGGGCTTGGCGTTGATGAGCTGGATGTCCTCATCGCCCGTGAAGACCCAGCTCAGCGCGATGCCGCTCTCCTGCATGGCCTGGGGCAGGGCCGCGGGGACCACGTCACTGCGGTTCTCGCCCCAGAAGACGCTGCGCGCGTACTCGGCGAGCACCGCGCGGGTCACGAGCTGCACCGGATCGGATCCGGGCGCCGAGGGCAGCGAGGGCGCGAGGTAGAGCAGCATGATCATCGCGGTGGCCACCGCGGAGAACGCGGGCGGCAGCCAGAGCACCCACCCGGGCTGCCGGGGGCGGCCGGGCATCAGCGCTTCGACCACCGCGGCGCGCAGGACGTGCGGCGCGGGGTGACGCGGCAGCCGCTCGCGCAGCAGCCGGCCGATCCCGCCGTCGTCCTCGTGCGTTTCGTCGACCATGTCGTTCCTGTCTCGCTTGCTAGCTACTTGTAGTCCTTCAAGTACCCGCGCAGCCGCTCCTTGGCGCGGAAGATCCGGGACTTCACGGTGCCCACGGGGCAGTCCATGATGCGTGCCACGTCCTCCAAGGCCAGCCCCTCGACCTCGGCCAGCAGGAGCGGCGTCTTGAACTCCTCGGGCAGCCTCGCCAGGGCCCGGTCCAGATCCATGTGGGCCGCGGCGCTCTCGCTGTCCCGCCCGGCGGCGTCGTGGAACATCGGCGCGTCGCCTTCCGGGACTCCGTCCTCCGAAAGGGCTGATTCCCGCTCCCGGAGCCGGTAGAACGTCAAGAACGTGTTTCTCAGTATTTGGAACAACCAGGCCCGCAGATGGGTTCCCGGCTGGAACCGGTGGGAAAACCGCATGGCCCGGACATAGGTTTCCTGCACCAGGTCCTCCGCCTCGGACCCGTTCCGGGTCAGGTAGACGGCCAGATTGTGGAGGGCGTCCAGGTGCTGCAGGGCCTGCTGCCGGAACTCGTCGTCAGCCACGTGACGTCAGTCGTCGAACCAGCGGCGCGGCAGGTCCGACTCCCGCACCTCGTGCTCGTCCTCCAGCACGTCCAGCAGCTCCCGGATGGTCTGGTAGAGGACCGGGTGCTCCAGGTCCGGGGCGAGGTCGGCCAGCGGGCGCAGCACGAACCGGCGCTCGTGCATGAGCAGGTGTGGGATGTGCAAGTGCTCGGGGCCGCTGATCACACGGTCGTCGTAGAGCAGGATGTCGATGTCGAGCGATCGCGGCTCGTAGCGCTGGGCCTCCGGCGTGCCCCCGCGCCGCTCGCGCCCCAGCGCTTCCTCCAGGGCCTGCAGCCGGGCGAGCAGCGTGGCGGGAGCCAGCTCGGTCTCGATCACGACCGCACAGTTGAAGAACCACCCCGTGTCGTCGTCGGGCCGGCCGGGCGGCCGCTCCCAAGGCTCGGTGCGGTAGAGCGGCGAGGCGTCCAGGAAGCGCAGGTCCTGCATGGCGCGGAGGTGCTCGACGGCGCGGCGCAGGCAATCCAGCCGGTCGCCCAGGTTCGACCCCACCGAGAGGAACACCCGCGCCATCGCTACCGTCTCCGCCGCGTGAGCTCGACACCCGGGATGCCCTGGAGCCCTTCCATCGGGGGCGTGAGCTTGCGCACTC
>DATFGS010000554.1:0-8769 GCA_035249225.1 Candidatus Methylomirabilota bacterium
CGCGGCCTCGCCCCGCACGAGCCGCTGCCCGCCGCGCTCGACGGCCTCCCGGCCGCCGCGCAGCCCTGGTAGCGGCATGACCGCCGCGCCCGAGCTGGCCCCGGTGACGTGCCCGCGCTGTCGCGGCGAGAACCTGGCGAGCCATCGGTTCTGCGTGGCGTGCGGCCAGGCGCTCCAGGCCACCTGCGCGCGCTGCGGCTTCGTGCACGAGCCGGGCGCCCGGTTCTGCGGCGGCTGCGGCCACCCCATCCTGGCGTCCGGCCCCGCGCGCTTCGCCTCGCCCGAGACCTACACCCCGCCGCACCTGGCCGAGAAGATCCGCACCTCGCGCGGCGCGCTCGAGGGCGAGCGCAAGCAGGTCACGGTGCTGTTCGCCGACATGAAGGGCTCGCTCGAGCTGCTGGCCGACCGTGATCCGGAGGACGCGCGGCGCATGCTCGATCCGGTGCTGCGGGTAATGATGGAGGCGGTCCATCGCTACGAGGGCACCGTGAACCAGGTGCTGGGCGACGGGATCATGGCCATCTTCGGCGCGCCGGTGGCCCACGAGAACCACGCGGTGCGGGCGGCCTACGCGGCGCTGCGCATGCACGAGGAGGTGCAG
This sequence comes from Candidatus Methylomirabilota bacterium, assembly GCA_035249225.1. Classification (GTDB taxonomy): domain Bacteria; phylum Methylomirabilota; class Methylomirabilia; order Rokubacteriales; family CSP1-6; genus CAMLFJ01. Next base: position 605 of record DATFGS010000554.1, read on the forward strand.
CGCCTGGCCCGCGACCTGCGCCGCGCGGAAGGGGTCGACGTGCAGATCCGCGTCGGGCTGAACTCCGGCGAGGTCGTGGTGCGCGCGATCGGGACCGACCTGCACATGGACTACAGCGCGGTGGGCCAGACCACCTACCTGGCCGCTCAGATGGAGCGCCTCGCGCGCCCCGGCTCGACGCTGCTCGCCCCGGAGACGCGGCGGCTGACCGAGGGGTTCCTGGTCGTGACCGGGCTCGGGCCGGTGCCGATCAAGAGCGTCGGGGAGCGGGTGGAGGTGTACGAGCTGACCGGAGCGGGGCCCGCGCGCTATCGCCTCCAGGCCGCCGCGGTGCGCGGGCTCTCGCGCTTCGTGGGCCGCGAGGCCGAGGTCGGCCGCCTGCGCGAGGCCTTCACCCGGAGCTGCGCGGGCGAGGGCCGGCTGGTCGCGCTGGTGGGCGAGCCGGGCGTCGGCAAGTCGCGGGTCATCCGCGAGTTCGTCGAGGGGCCGTGGATGGCCGGCGCGCTCGTGCTGGAAGGCCGGCCGGTCGCGTACCGCAAGACGCCGTCCTGGATGCCGGTGATCGACGCGTTCCGGCGCTACTGCCAGATCGACCGGCTCGACGAGAAGGGGATCATCCGGGAGAAGATCACCGGCAAGCTCCTGGCGCTCGACCCCGCGCTCACGCCCGCCCTGCCCGCCTTGCTCGCGCTGGCCGATCTCGAGCCCGAGGACGAGGCGTGGCGGGCCCTCGACCCGCCGCAGCGCCGGCGTCGCATCCAGGAGGCGGTGCGCAGCGTGTTGCTGACCGAGGGCCGGCGGCAGCCGGTGGTGTTCGTGGTGGAGGATCTCCAGCGGATCGACGAGGAGACGCAGGCGCTGCTCGACAACCTGGTGGAGCGGCTGCAGGGGACGCGCCTGCTGATCCTGGTCGCCTACCGGCCGGAGTACCTGCACCAGTGGGGGAGCAAGCCCGGCTACGCGCAGATCCGGATCGATCCGCTCTCGCCGGAGACGGCGCAGGCGCTGCTCGAGAGCATGGTCGGCTCCGATCCGGGGCTCGACGCGCTCAAGGCCATGCTGGTCGAGCGGACCGACGGCAACCCGCTCTTCCTCGAGGAGAGCGTGCGGGCGCTCGTCGAGACGCAGGCCCTGATCGGGGAGCCGGGCGCCCGCCGGCTCGCGAAGCCGCTCGAGACGGTCCAGGTCCCGGGCAACGTGCAGGCGGTGCTGGCGGCCCGCATCGACCGCCTCACGCCGGCGGCCAAGCGCGTGCTGCAGTCGGCCTCGGTCATCGGCAAGGACGTGCCGTTCCCGGTGCTGGCCGACATCGCGGACCTGCCCGACGAGGGGCTGCGCGCCGGGCTCGCGCTGCTGCAATCGGGCGAGCTGCTCTACGAGGCGAGCTTCTTCCCCGAGATCGAGTACACCTTCAAGCACGCCCTGACCCACGAGGTGGCCTACGGCAGCCTGCTGCACGAGACGCGGCGCGCGCTGCACGCGCGCATCGCCGACGCCATCGAGCGGCTCTACGCGGGACGCCAGGGCGAGCACGTGGAGCGGCTCGCCCACCACGCCCTGCGCGGCGGCCTGCGCGAGCGGGCGGTGGACTACCTGCGCCAGGCCGGGGCCAAGGCGGCCGCCCGCTCGGCGCACCGGGGGGCGGTGGGCTTCTACGAGCAGGCGCTCGAGATCCTGGAGGCCGACGGCCCGCGTGGCCCGGCCCTCGCCACGGCGGTGGACGTGGTCTTCGCCCTCCGCGCCTCCCTGGCGCCGCTCGGCGAGTTCACCCGGACCCTCGATCACCTGCGCCGGGCCGCGGTGCACGCCGAGGCGCTGGGCGACCGTCGCCGCCTCGGGTGGGTCTCGGCCTATCTCACGCAGTCGCACTACACGCTCGGCGACCAGACGGCCGCGATCCGGGCCGCCGAGCAGGCCGCGGAGGTGGGCCGCTCCCTGCCGGATCGCCGGCTCGAGATCATCGCGGACTTCGGGCTCGGGCAGGCGCACCACGTGCTCGGCGACTACCGGGCCGCCCAACGTCACCTTGGACGGGTCGTCGCCGCGGTGGAGGGCGATCTCGCGCGCGAGCGCTGGGGCATGGCCGGCCTCGTGTCGGTCGCCGCCCGCATCTGGCTTGCCGCCTCGCTGGCCGATACCGGCGATTTCGAGGAGGCCCTGACCCGCGCGCGCGAGGGCATCGCGCTCGGGGAGGGACCCGAGCATCCCTGGAGCCTGTCGGGCGCGTACATGACGGTGGGCTTCGTGCTGCTGAGCCGCGGTCAGCCGGGCGAGGCCGCGCCGGTGCTCGATCGCGGCATCGCCTTCTCGCGCGAGATGGACATCACCGCGTGGCTGCCCATGCTGCTGTGCGCGCGGGGGCTGGCCCACGTCAGAAGCGGGGACGTGGAGGACGGCGTCCGGATGATCGAGGAAGGCGTGGGGCGGGCGAGCGCGCTCCGCATCCTGAGCCGGCAGGCCCTGCGGCTGTCCTGGCTCGCCGAAGGTTACCTCCTCGCCGGGCGTGTGGACGAGGCGGCCGACGTGGTCGAGCAGGCGTACCGGCTCGCCGAGCAGCATGGAGAGCGGGGTTACGCGGCGATCGCGCTGCGGATGCGGGCCGAGACCGCGGCGCGGGCCGGGCAGGGGGCGCGCGCGGCCGAGGACTATGCCGAGGCGCTGGCCCGGGCCCGCGCGGTCGAGATGCGCCCGCTGGAGGCGCTCTGCCACCTCGGGCTGAGCGAGCTGGCGCGGCGCGCGGGCGACGGCGGGGCGGCGAGAGAGCGGCTCACCGAGGCGGTGACGCTGCTCCGCGAGATGGACATGCGCTACTGGCTGGTCCCGGCGGAGGCCGCGCTGCGCGACCTGTAGCGCGGGCTGTCTCCGCGTGGAGATCCTTGCGCTTCACCGCGTATCACGCGGTGGTCCGGGTCACCCTTCAGGAGCTCCGCACGACATCAGCGCGCGGGGTCCTCGCGGACCACTCTGAAGCCGTAGTCCGAGTAGCGGAGCGCCGGGGGCAGCGAGGAGCGATGCGCCACCGGGCTCCACGCATCCTGATGCCGCCAGGCGCCCCCCCGTGACACGCGGCGCGTGCCCGTCTCCGGGCCGCGCGGGTTCGTCGACGGCGATCGGGCGTAGTACTCGTCGTCCTCCCAGTCCAGGCACCACTCGTGGCAGACGCCGGACAGGGCGACCAGGCCGAGCGGATTGGCGGGTGTCTCGGCCGGGCGGGGCGGCCGGTCGAACGACGCGGTCGGCGGCCGCTCCTCGCCCCAGGGGAAGCGCGCGTCCTCGAGACCGGCCCGCGCCGCCTTCTCCCACTCCGCCTCGGTCGGCAGCCGGTAGGAGCCCCCGTCTCGGTCGGCCAGCCAGCGGCAGAATTGCGTGGCGTCGAACCAGCTCACCCCGACCACGGGCTGGTCGGGATCGTTGAAGCGCGGATCCTGCCACCAGGCGGGCGCCTCGGTGCCGCCCGCCGGGAGGAAGGCCGCGTACTCGCGATTGGTGACCGGGGCGCGGCCGATGGCGAAGCGATCGAGCCAGACGCGATGCCGTGGCCGCTCGGCCGGATGGCCGCGCTCCCAGCCCATCCAGAACCAGCCGGCCGGGACCTGCACGAGGTCCATGGCGTCGAGTATAATCCTCGGCGACATCACCGGTGTCGACGCCAATCTGCCTCGCATCCCGCCCCACCGAGTGCTAGACTGCGCCTGCCTGCACCTCGGCCTTCCGGGTTGACGCTCCCGGCGTCAAGACCTCGGTGAATCTGGCGGTTTTCTTACGCAAGAGGTAGTCCCGCCGCTGAGGTGCTCCGATGGAAGAGCACACTGCACGTCTCCTCATTCGGGCCAAGCTCGCTGACGGGCGCTTACCGCATGACAGCATCCCGCGCGTGTGGGGTGGGCCGGGGAATGAGGAATCCTGTGACGGCTGCGAAGAGAGAGTGTCGAAGGCCCAGTTGATCATCGAGGGCGTTGGTTCCAACGGAGGCGGTGTGCAGTTTCACGTTCGGTGCTTTCACTTGTGGGACTCGGAGCGACAAGTGCCGGGGCACGAGTCGAGCGACACGGACCAGCAGAACGCGTGAGATGGAGCTTGACTGGCTTGTAAGCAGGCTACGCCGCACTGGTGGGTGTAGCATGGAGTCGCCTGCACCTTGGCCCGGCCCCATGGGTTGACGCATCCGGCGTCACGACTCGGGTGAATCTGGCTCCTTCTCCTCTCCGCCAGCATCCCCGAGGCGACCATGGACCCCACGAATATCCGCACGATGATCCGTCAGAAGTTAGACTCCGGTGCCCTCCCACACGATCACATTCCCCGCTTCTGGGGGGGGCCCGCTGATGGAGAGGACTGTGACGTCTGTGAAGAGGTCATCAGGGCCGACCAGCTCCTCATGGAAGCGATCAGCACCACGACCAACCAGGGCCTTCAGTTTCACGTCGAGTGCTTCTACTTGTGGGACACGGAGCGCGACGCGCCAGGGCGGAAGTAGTCGGATGGACCCGGAAGATGTTCGCCCCATCGTCCGACGCAAGCTGACGAGAGGGGACCTGCCCCAGGACAGCATCTCCCGCTTCTGGGGTGGCCTCTCCAACGGCGAGGACTGCGATGCGTGCGGCGAACCCATCCGCCGTGACCAGCTCATCGTGGAGGGGATCAGCACGAGGACAAAGCGGGGCCTTCAGTTTCATATCGGGTGCTTCTACGTCTGGGACCAGGAGCGGGACCCGTCTGGAAGGCTCGACCACGTACGCGGGCCCAAGGCGCCCTAGGCCGAGGCCGCGCGGAGTTCGTCGCCCTCGCGGTATTTCGGTTGCTTCACCGTGAGCCATTGCAGCGTCCGACCGCCGGTTTGAATGTCGCGGGTACGGTGGACACACTCGATTGCTTCTGATCCGGCCCTATGGAATGGCGAGAGAGTTGACGCTCTTGAGCAACTCCCGCACTTACCGCGCAGACTCGCCAGGGCTGATCGGAGTATAATCGGCGCCACCATGAACTTCGCGGATCGGATGTCACGGCTCGGCACGGAATCGGCCTTCGAGGTCCTGGCGCGCGCGAAGGCCCTCGAGCGGCAGGGCAAGGAGATCATCCACCTCGAGATCGGGGAGCCGGACTTCGACACCCCGGCCCACATCCGCGAGGCGGCCAAGCGCGCGCTCGACGGCGGCGCGACCCACTACGGGCCGGCCGCCGGCCTGCCCGAGCTGCGGGAGGCCATCGTCAAGGACGTGGAGGGCACGCGCAGCATCCCGGTCACGACCGACGAGGTGGTGGTGACGCCGGGCGCCAAGCCCATCATGTACTTCGTGATCACCGCGCTGGTGAATCCCGGGGACGAGGTCGTCCATCCGAATCCGGGCTTCCCGATCTACGAGTCGGTGATCAACTTCGTCGGCGGCAAGCCGGTGCCGATCCCTCTGCGGGAGGAGACCGGCTTCGGCTTCGACCTCGACGTGCTCGAGAAGAGCGTCTCCCGCAAGACCAAGCTGATCATCATCAACTCGCCCCAGAACCCCACGGGCGGCGTGCTGGAGGTCGAGCAGCTGGGGCGCATCGCGGAGATCGCCAGGACCTACCGCATCCCGGTGCTCTCCGACGAGATCTACAAGTCCTTCCTCTACGAGGGCGAGTTCGCCTCGATCACGCGCTTCCCGGGCATGAAGGACCTGGTCATCATCCTGGACGGCTTCTCGAAGTCGTTCGCGATGACCGGCTGGCGCCTCGGCTACGGGGTGATGCCGGTGGCCCTGGCCGAGCACGTGACGCGGCTGATGGTGAACTCCAACTCGTGCACCGCCTCGTTCACCCAGATGGCGGGCATCGCCGCCCTGCAGGGCGACCAGACCCCGGTGATCGAGATGGTGGCCGAGTTCAAGCGGCGCCGCGACGTGCTGGTGGCGGGACTCAACCGGCTGCCCGGCGTGTCCTGCCGCTCGCCGCGCGGCGCCTTCTACGTGTTCCCGAACATCAAGGCGCTCAAGCGGCCGTCCACCGAGGTCGCGGAGACGCTGCTGCGCGAGGCGGGCGTGGCCGTGCTGGGCGGCTCCGCGTTCGGCGAGTACGGGGAAGGGTACCTGCGGCTCTCGTATGCCAGCGCCGAGGCCAATCTGCGCAAGGCGCTCCAGCGAATGGAGCCGGTGCTGGCGCGTCTGGCCGGCGCGTAGCCGATCCGCTCGGTGCCGACCGTCGCCGAGCTGATCGTCGAGGGCCTGCTGCGGGCCGAGGTCCCGCGCCTCTTCGGCGTGCCGGGGGGCGGGTCCAACCTGGAAGTGCTCGAGGCCGCGCGGGCCCGCGGCCTGCCCTTCGTCCTCTGCCACCAGGAGTGGGCCGCCACCATCATGGCCGCGGTCACCGGCGAGCTCACCGGCCGGCCCGGCGCGGTGCTGTCCACGCTCGGGCCCGGGGTCACCGCGAGCGCCACCGGCCTCGCCCACGCACTGCTCGATCGCTCGCCGCTGCTCTACCTGAGCGATCGCCACCCGGCGGCCGTGCTCGCCTACGCCACGCACCAGTACGTGGATCACGCCGCGCACCTGGGCCCGATCGTGAAGGGCAGCGTGGCCGTGACGCCGGAGTCGGCCGGCCACTGGGTGGCCCACGCCGTCCAGCTCGCGCTCGCCGAGCCGCGCGGACCCGTGCACCTGGACCTGCCCGCCGACGTCGCGGCGGCGCCGGCGGTGCCGGTGGCCACCGCGATGACGCCGCAGGCGCCGGCCGCGCCCGACGACGCGCTGGTCGAGCGGGCCGCCGAGATGATCCGGGACGCGAAGCGGCCGCTCGTGATCGCCGGTCTCGGCTGCCGGGCCGCCGACGCGAAGTGGCTGCGGGCGTTCGTCGAGGCGCTGCCCGCGCCGGTGCTCACGACCTACAAGGCCAAGGGGGCGATTCCCGACCCCCACCCCCTGGCGATGGGGATCTTCACCGGCGGGGCGCTGGAGGAGCCGCTGGTGCGCCGGGCCGACCTGATCATCGCCTTCGGCCTCGACACGGTGGAGCTGATCCCGCGCCGCTGGTCCTACACCGCGCCGGTGCTGAGCCTCGCGCGCGGCCCCTCGAGCGATCCGCGGCTGCGCGCGGTCGGCGGCGGCGCCTATTTCACGCCCGCCCTCGAGGTGGTCGGCGACCTGGGCGCGATCCTCGAGGACCTGGCCCCGCGGATCATGCGGCGGGACGTGAAGGCCGACTGGGACGTGGCCGAGGTGGACCGCATCCGACGCGAGCGCGCGGCCGTCCTCGAGGTGCCGGTGCCCGGGCTGGCCCCGCACCGCGTGGCCCAGCTCGCGCGGGAGCTGACCGCGGCGGGCAGCATCGCCACGGTGGACGCGGGCGCCCACATGTTCCAGGCCACGACCTACTGGCACGCGCTCGAGCCCGGCGAGCTCCTGATCTCGAACGGGCTCGCCACCATGGGCTTCGCCCTGCCCGCGGCCATCGCGGCGCAGCTCGTCCATCCCGACCGGCGCGTGGTGTGCTTCACCGGCGACGGCGGCCTCATGATGGTGGCCTCCGAGCTCGAGACGGTGGCGCGCCTGCGCCTGCCGATCGTGATCGTGGTCTTCAACGACGCCGCGCTGTCGCTGATCGAGGTGAAGCAGGAGCAGAAGGGCTTCGAGGGCGTCTCCATGCGGTACGCGGGCCCCGATCTCATCGCGCTCGGGCGGGCCTTCGGCCTCCGCGCGCAGGCCGCCACCGACGAGCCGACGCTGCACGGCGCGCTGATCGCGGCCCAGACCGCGCCCGGCCCCACCCTCATCGACGCGCGCATCGATCCGTCCGGCTATCGCCGGATGCTGGAAATCGTCCGCGGCGCCCCGAAGTAAGCCGGTATACTCCGAGGCATGGGATTTCTCTCCGCGAAGGACGAGGCGGCGGTCCGCCAGGAGTTCGCGCGCATCGGCGGGCCGGTGAAGCTGACCGTATTCGCCTCCGAGCTGGGCGGCGAGCACAACGGCCAGACCGTGGCCCTGATCCGCGAGGTCGCCGCGCTCTCCGACCAGCTCTCGGTGGCGGTGCTGAACCCGCACATCGAGCGGGACCAGGCGACCGCCTACGGGGTGAGCGAGTCACCGGTGGTCGTGGTGGAGGGGGCGCAGGACTACGGCATCCGGTTCCTGGGCCTGCCCGGCGGCTACGAGTTCTCCAACCTGATCGACTCGATCATCGCGGTGTCGACCGGC
>DATFGS010000555.1:0-4257 GCA_035249225.1 Candidatus Methylomirabilota bacterium
TGTACCGGATCGACGTGAAGGCCGCCCAGGGCGCCGTCACCGGGGACAAGGTGGCCGCCATCAAGGCCGAGTACGCAAGCCTCGGCGGCATGCGAAGCAACGCGCGCTACGGCTACGTCCATCGCGTGAGCGCGTAGCCCGGCCGCCCCCGGCCCCCGGGGGCGCGGCCGATCGAAGCGGGGCAGGCCGGTGTCGGAGATCTCGACCCGGCCTGCTCGCATCCTCCTTGCAACTCTTTCCTGGGAGTTCTTTCAGAAGGCGTTGAATTTCTACACAGGCAACACTTCGCTTCTGGTCCGCCGAGTCGGGTTTCCAGCCTCGGTTCCCTCGATTCCTCGTCTGGCATATCTCTTGCGGCCACCTCGTTCAGGTCCATCCGACGCCGCGTCGGGACCCAAAAGGAGGCAGCCAATGGAGAGGACGTTTGTCGACGTCGGGAATCGAGTCGGGACTTCATCCGCCGGCAGTAGGGGCGACGGGATGAGGACCATCGGCGCGGAACTCGCAAAGAGCCGCGAAGCTCTGCAGGGAGCGATCAATCAGACCGCGTGTGCGATCGGCAACGGCATCAAGGATCGGGCCGACGGGATGCTTGCGTATACGCGGAGAGAGCCGGCCAGCGCGTTGAGTGCGGCCGTAGTGGTCGGGACGCTCGTCGGTCTCGGCGTGGCGATCGCATCACGGGGAGTATCGGACAGGCGGGGCGATTGGCTCTCGCTGAGCGTGCTCGGCCGGCGAGCCGTGCCGGGCTGGCGCCGGTTCCTCCGGCTGGGGTGAGCACTGGGAGCATTGGGTCGGCCCCGGCCCTCCCCCAGGCTGGGCACCACGGGGCTTGACCCAGTCCCTCGCCAGGACTATGCTCCCGCCACCGTCCGACCGGGTCGGCCCGGCCCCCGGATTCGCGGGGTATGCCGGGCAGGAGGGTGCCATGGCGATTCTGACGATCTCCCACGAAATGGGCAGCGGCGGTGCCGAGATCGGCATGGCCGCGGCGACGCGTCTCGGCTACACCTACGTCGACAACGAGGAGCTGCTCGCCCGGGCGCAGCGCTACGGGCTGGGGGAAGAGCGCCTCGCCCGCCTCGTGGAAGACCGGCCGTCCTGGGTCGAGCGGTTCGACGCGGAGACCCGCCGGTGCATCCTGGCCCTCCAGGCGGTGCTGTACGAGTTCGCCCAGGCCGACAACGTCGTCATGATCGGCGGCGGCGGCCAGTGGCTGCTCCGCGGCGTGCCCCACGCGCTCCGGACGCGCATCGTGGCGCCGTTCCCCGAGCGCGTGACGCGGCTGACCGCCACGTTGTCGGCGCAGGGGCGAGAGCGCGTCACCCCGAAGACGGTCGCCCAGTTCATCCGCCGGGACGACATCCAGAAGGCGGCCCGGATGCGCTACCTCTTCGACGCCGACGTCAAGGATCCGGGCCTCTACGACGTGCTGATCAACACCGCGGCCTTCTCGCGCGAGGCGGCGGTGGCCCTGCTCGCGGAGGTCGCCCGGCGGCCCGAGTTCGCCACCACGGACGCGGCGCGTCAGCTCGTGGAAGACCGCGTGGTGGCCTCGCAGGTGGAGGTCGCGCTCGCCGGCCATCCCGACATGCGGCGGTACCGGATCGACGTGGAGTCCACCCGCGGCCTGGTGACGCTCGAGCTGCCCGCCGGGGTGGACCCCGAGGACGCGCTCGCGGTGGCCAAGAGCGTGGCGGGCGTGCAGGACGTCAAGCTGCGGATCGCCGAGCTTCCGGTCGCGACCCCGTTCCCCGGGTGAGATCCGTTTCTGTGCAGCGGTCGCGGCCGTCGCCGCTTTCGTGAGCAGCCCCCGTCGCGGCGGGCGCGCCTGATCCCGCGAATCGCCGCGAATCCGGTCTCGCGGGCCGGGCACATCGGTTGCATGATTCCGCCCGCCCCGAGTGGCGCCGGGCCACGCGCATGCCGCTACTGACCGTTCGCGACCTCAACGTGTCCTTCGAGACGCGCGACGGCACGGTGCGCGCGGTGAACGACGTCACCTTCTCGCTCGAGGCGGGCAAGGTGCTCGCGCTCCTGGGCGAATCGGGCTCCGGCAAGAGCGTCACCCTCCGGGCGATCCTCGGGCTCCACCAGGGGGCGCGCACGCGCGTGGGCGGCGAGGTGCTCGTGAAAGGCCGCGACGTGAACCGCCTCGACGAGCGCGCGCGCGAGGCGCTGCGCGGCAGCGTGGTGTCCCTGGTGTTCCAGGAGCCGATGACCGCGCTCGATCCGGTCTACACCATCGGCGAGCAGATCACCGAGACGCTCGCCCAGCACCGCGGCCTCGACCGCGCGGCGGCGCACCGCCGTGCGCGGGAGCTGCTCGACCTCGTGCAGGTGCCCTCCCCGGAGCGGTGCCTGGCAAGCTACCCGCACGCGATCTCGGGCGGCATGCGCCAGCGGGCGATGATCGCGATCGCGCTCGCGTGCGAGCCGGAGCTCCTGCTCGCCGACGAGCCGACCACCGCGCTCGACGTCACCGTGCAGGCGCAGATCCTCTGGCTCCTGCGCGATCTGCAGAAGCGGCTCGACCTGGCCGTCATCTTCGTCACCCACGACCTGGGCGTCGCGGCGGAGATCGCGGACGACGCCGCCGTCATGTACGCGGGGCGCATCGTGGAGCGGGCCCCGATCCGCGAGCTGTTCCGCCGGCCCGCGCACCCGTACACCGCGGGACTCATGCAGGCTACCGTCCGCCGCGGGCAGAAGGGCCGCCCGCTCGTCCCGATCGCGGGCGCCCCGCCGAACCTCGCCGCCCTGCCGCCCGGCTGCGCGTTCGCGCCGCGGTGCCCGCGCGCGATCGCGGTCTGCGCGACCACGACCCCGTCGTTCCACCCCGTGGCCCCCGGCCACATGGCCCGCTGTCACCTCGTCGCCTAGGAGAGCTGCCATGAGACGCTTCGCCATCCTGCTCCTCGCCCTCGTTGTCCCGCTGACCCTGATCGGATCCGCCGCCGCCCAGGGCACCCTGCGGATCGGCATGACCGCCAGCGACATCCCGTACACGGGCGGCCAGACCGACAACGGCTTCGAAGGCTTCCGGTTCGTCGGCTACCAGGTCTACGAGCCGCTGATCGCGTGGGACCTCACCCGCGGCGACCGGCTGGCCCCGCTGGTGCCGGGCCTCGCCGAGTCGTGGGAGGTGCGCAAGGACGCGCCGACCCGGTGGGTGTTCAAGCTCCGGAAGGGCGTGACCTTTCACGACGGCAGCCCGTTCAACGCGGACGCGGTGGTGTTCTCGTTCGAGTCGATCAAGAAGAAGGACGCGCCGCACTTCGACGCGTACGGCTCGGGTCAGGTCAGCTTCCGGCTCGCCTCGATCGTCGGCATCACCAAGATCGACGACTACACGGTCGAGTTCGAGACCAACAAGCCCACCAGCTTCGTGCCGTACCAGATCTGCTACATGCTGATCGTGTCGCCGGCGCAGTGGCAGAAGGTGAAGGACTGGCGGAAGTTCGCCGAGCAGCCGTCCGGCACGGGCCCGTTCAAGGTGACCAAGTTCGTGCCGCGCGAGCGGCTCGAGCTCGACGCCAACAAGAGCTACTGGGACGCCAAGCGCCGGCCCAAGATCGACAAGCTCGTGCTCCTGCCGCTGCCCGAGCCGACCACGCGGCTGGCCGCTCTGCGCAGCGGGCAGGTGGACTGGATCGAGGTGCCCCCGCCGGACTCGATCCCGCAGCTCAAGGGCGGCGGCTTCGCGATCACGATGAACAGCTACCCGCACAACTGGACGCACACCCTGCGGCTGGACAAGGAGCCCTGGAGCAACAAGCTCGTCCGCAAGGCGGCCAACTACGCGATCGACCGGGTCGGCATCTGCAAGAACCTGCTGAACGACACCTGCATCCCGGCCACCGGGGTGGTCTACAAGGGCCATCCGTGGTTCGGTAAGCCGAAGGAGATCTACGAGTACAACCCGGCCAAGGCCAAGGACCTGCTGCGCCAGGCCGGCTTCGACGCGAACAAGCATCCCGCGAAGGCGGTGCAGCTTATCTCGACCTCCGGCTCGGGCCAGATGCTGCCGCTGGCGATGAACGAGCTCATCCAGAAGAACCTCAAGGACGTGGGGATCGACGTGGACCTGCAGCCGATCGAGTGGAACTCTCTCACCCAGCGCTTCCGCATCGGGTTCACCGGCGAGAATCAGGGCGTCAACGCCCTCAACATCTCCTTCAACTTCCTGGAGCCGTTCAGCGGGTTCGGGCGCTTCTTCCACTCGCGGTCGGTGCCGCCCACGTCGGTGAACATCAT
>DATFGS010000556.1:0-1726 GCA_035249225.1 Candidatus Methylomirabilota bacterium
GGCCACGCGCTGGATGTTGTCGAAGCCGTTGCGGAAGCGCGCGGTCCAGTTCTCCCAGGTCGGCCCCGCCGAATGCGGCGTGAGGGTCACGTTCGGCAGGTGGAAGAGCGGGTGGTCCTTGGCGGGCGGCTCGTCCACCAGCACGTCGAGCCCCGCCGCGGCGACCTGGCCCTTGGTGAGCGCGGTGTAGAGCGCCGCCTCGTCCACCACCGGACCCCGGCACGTGTTGATGAGGATCGCGCCCGGCTTCATCTCGGAGAACTGGGCCGCGCCCATCAGGTGCCGGGTCGAGTCGTCGAGCGGCACGTGCAGGCTCACCACGTCCGAGGTGCGCAGCAATTCGGGCAGCAGCACGAAGCGGACCCCGAGGGCGTCCTCCTCGGCTTCGGTGAGGCGCGCAATGTCGTAGTACTGCACGGTCATGTCGAAGGCGGCGGCCCGCCGCGCGACCTTCTTGCCGATATTGCCCAGACCCACGATGCCGAGTGTCTTGCGCGACAGCTCGTAGACCCGCTGGTCGTCGAAGCCCCCCACCCGCCACTTCCCCGCCACCACGTCGTTGTGGAACTTCACCACGCGCTTGAGCACCGCGAGCATCAGCATGATCGTGTGCTCGGCCACCGCGATCGCGTTGGCCCCGCCGTTGTTCGAGACGGGAACCTTCGCCTTGCGGGCGGCCTCGATGTCCACCCGGTCGTAACCCGCGGACAGCAGCTGCACGAGCTTGAGGTTGGGCGCGGAGCGGAAGAACTCCCCGCCCATCTGGCGGGCCAGGCCCAGGTAGTAGTCGGCCTGGCCGGCCGCCGCGTAGAACTCGGGCGTGCCGAACTCGGCGACCAGCAGCTCGAAGCCGGCGGGGGTGAGGGAGCGGGCGATCTCCATGACCGCGTCCGACTGCCTGGGGGCGAAGAGGATCTTGGTGGCCATCTCATTGCTCCTCGAGCGGAATGGTGGCGGTGAGACACGGCACGCCGCCGTGCACCCGCGTGGTGTGACCCTTGCCGGTGGTGTCCTCCACCAGCCGCGCGTCGCCGGGGCCGAAGACCTGCTTGGAGCCGTCGCCCAGTCCGATCTCGAGCTGGCCCGAGAGGATGATCACGAACTGGCGTCGCGGAGCGGGATGCCAGTCGATGAAGTTGCCGACCGGGCTCTCCCGGAACGAGATCTGGGTCGTCGCGAGCCCCGTGGTCCACGACGGGGTGCGCGCCAGGTCGATCGGTTCGATGTGGGACTGCCCGTCCTTGCCGGTGTAGAGCCGGAATGTCTTCATGGCGGCCTCGCTCCTAACCGTCTTGTGGGGTGAGCGCGGGGATTATATCATCGGGCCCTCGGCTCGCCCGGGAGGCTTGTTCATGCGACGACTCATCGGGGCACTCGTCGTCATCGCGCTGCTGACGTGCCCGGCCGCGGTCGGGTCGGCGCAGCCGGGCGGGGGCGCGCCCGCGGGCCAGATGACGTGGGCGGTGCACTTCACCCTCGCTCCGCGCTGGCTCGATCCGGCGGACACCGAGGGCTCGATCACCCCCTTCCTCACCCTCTACGCGGTGCACGACGCGCTGCTCAAGCCGATGCCGTCCGGCCCGAACGCGGGGAGCCTCGCCGAGTCGTGGACCGTCTCGCCCAACGGGCTCGTCTACGACTTCACGCTGCGCGCCAACGCGCGCTTCCACAACGGCGAGCGCGTCACCGCCGAGGACGTGAAGTTCTCCTTCGAGCGCTACCGGGG
>DATFGS010000557.1:0-16220 GCA_035249225.1 Candidatus Methylomirabilota bacterium
CGGCGCGGCGGGGGCCGGCGCCGGAGCCTGGGCCAGGGCGAGCCCGACCGGCGCGAGCGTCAGGGCCAGGACGCACAGCAGGATGAGAAGCGAAGGTATCCGTGCAGTCACCGCATGTCCTCCTTGATGGCGCATCAGAGCGCGCTCTCGTCCCGCTCGCCGGTGCGTATCCGGACTGCCGTATCCACGGGCTGGATGAAGATCTTGCCGTCACCGATGTTGCCGGTCTTGGCCGCTCCCGCGAGCACGCCGGCGACCTTGTCCACGAGGTTATCCGGCACCACGACCTCGACCTTGATCTTGGGGAGGAAGTCGACCGTGTACTCGCCACCGCGGTAGAGCTCCGTATGGCCCTTCTGGCGACCGAACCCCCTGACCTCGGAGACCGTCATGCCGATGACCCCGATGCCGGTCAGCGCTTCCTTGACGTCGTCGAGCTTGAACGGCTTGATGATGGCTTCGATCTTTTTCATGTGGACCTCCCGGCGCGCTGCTTTGCACTCGTCGTGCCGGTGGGCGTGGGGGCCCCGACACTCGGGAAATCACGTGATTGCGACGAGACCCTCCCCGGGGACGGGGAGGCGGATGGCCACTAATTAGGCAGGGTGCTCACAAGTGCCTTTCGGCTAGGCAGCCGAAGGGCCCGAGGTCGCGCTCAGTCGCGCCAGACCGCGTCTTCGACCGCCACCGCCTGCTTGGCGGGGACGGGCGCTTCGGCCACGTTCGGCACCGTTCTCCGGAGCGCCGACCACAGCTCCTTGAGGTCCGGCGTCTTGGCGGCCAGGAACACCCCGGGAATCTGCGGCCGCTCCGCCTCGGTGAAGGTGCCCGAGCAGATGATGACCTTGGGCCGTGGGCTGAGCCGGCTGAGACGACGGATGAAGTCCATCCCGTCCATCCGCGGCATCCGGAGATCCAGGACGATCACGTCGGGGCGCACGGCGCCCAGTACGGACAGCGCCTGGTATCCGTCGGTCGCTTCGAAGAGGTCGAACTGGCTCTCCAGGGCCATCCGGTACAGGTTCCGCCAGGCGGGGTCGTCGTCAACCAGCAGTATCCGGGGCATGGTGCCACCTCCGTGGGGGCGAGAGGAGGCAAGAGCCTTGCCAGGACATGGGGAGCAATGTTTCAGGTACTTGCAGGGCAGACCCTCATACCCAACGGCAGGAGCGTGACGATCCGGCCGGACAGCGTGTTCGCTGAGGAACGGTCAGGCGCGGCGCTGCGGGATGCCGTGGCGCCGCATCTTCGAGTACAGCGTCGGGCGCCGGAGTCCCAGGACCTGGGCCGCGGCCTGCTTGTTCCACCCGGTCGACTCGAGCGCCCGGACGATGGACACACGCTCGATCTCCTCGAGAGAGCCCGGCGGGGGCGCCGACCCACCCGGTGAGGGATCGACCTGCAAGGGCTCCGGCAGATCCGCGAGGGTGATCTCCCGCCCGCGGGCCACCAGGACGGCACGCTCGATCGCGTGCTCGAGCTCCCGGATATTGCCCGGCCATGCGTAGGACAGCAGCCGGCGGTAGGCCTCGGGGTCGATGGTCTCGACCTCCCGTCCGTGCTTGGCCCGGAAGCGCTCGAGGAAGGACTTGGCCAGGAGCGGAATGTCCCCGGTGCGATCGCGCAGGGACGGCAGGGCCACGGTGACCGTGTTGATCCGGAAGTAGAGGTCCTGGCGCAGGCGCCCTTCGCGCAGGGCCACCTCCGGCTCCCGGTTCGTGGAGCAGATCAAGCGGAAGTCCACCGGCACCGTCTTGGCGCCGCCCAGCCGGCGCACCGTGCGGTCCTCCAGCACGCGGAGCAGCTTGGCCTGGAGGTCGAGCGGCATCTCGGTGATCTCGTCGAGCAGCAGCGAGCCCCGGTGCGCTTCCTCCAGCAGTCCCGACTTGTCGGTCGACGCCCCCGTGAAGGCGCCCTTGACGTGCCCGAACAGCTCCGACTCGATCAGGTCCTTCGGCAGCGCCGCGCAGTTGATCTTCACCATCGGGCCGTCCACGCGCGTGCTCTTGGCGTGGACCGCGTTGGCGGCCAGCTCCTTGCCGGTGCCGCTCTCTCCGACGATGAGCACGTTGGCGTCCGAGGACGCCACCGACTCCAGCATCTCGAAGACGCGCTTGATGGCGGGCGAGGACCCGAGCATCTCCCCGTAGGCGGCCTGCTCGGCGAGCTTGCGGCGCAGGTCGGACGTCTCGGCGAGCAGGCGGCGGCGCTCCAGCGCCTTGCCCACCAGCATCAGCATCTCGTCGGCGTCGAAGGGCTTGGCGACGAAGTAGAACGCGCCCTGCTTGGTGGCCTCGACCGCCTTGGAGATGGAGCCGTGGCCGGTCATGATGATGACCTCGATCGAGGGATCCTTGGCCTTAAGCAGCCGCAGCAGGTGGAGGCCGTCGCCGTCCGGCAGGATCAGGTCCACGACGCCCAGGGCGAACTCCCGGGTCTCCATCCGGAGCATGGCGCCGACGGTATTCCCCGCCGTTTCCACGTCATAGCCCTCACGCTCGAGGGTCAGGCGCAGGTTCTCGGCGATGACCGACTCGTCGTCGACCACCAGGATGCGCGGCTTCACAAGGCGTTCCCGGTCAACATGGCAATTACGAGCCTAGCATAGGAGGAATTTTTTAGTGTCAGCCCGCTGACACCGCACGCACCGGGCCGTCCCGTTAGCGGCTCACAACCGGTCGCGCCGACCGGGAGTCGCGGAACCCCCCGCCTTGACAGGCCCAGAGGCCGCGAGCAATATGCGGCTCATGCATTTCGGCTTCGCTCTGCCGGGCCGTGGTCCGCTCGCGACGCCGGAGGCGCTCACCAGGCTGGCCGAGAAGGCGGACGCTCTCCGCTACGCCTCGCTCTTCGTGACGGACCACGTGGTCATCCCCAGCGCCAACAACTCGGTCTACCCCTACGCGGCCAGCGGCCGCTTCGCGGGCGACTGGACGAACGGCTACCTCGAGCCGCTGGCGATGATGGGGGTGCTGGTCGGCCTCACGTCGCGGGTGAAGATCGGCACCAGCGTCCTGGTCGTGCCGTACCGGAACCCGGTCGTGACCGCCAAGATCCTCGCCACGCTCGACGTGATGTCGGGCGGCCGGATCATCCTGGGGGCGGGCGTGGGCTGGATGAAGGAAGAGTTCGAGGCGCTCCACGCGCCCTCCTTCGCGGAGCGCGGCAAGGTCACCGACGAGTACCTGCGTCTCATGCGCGAGATGTGGACCAAGGAGCCGGTGACGTTCACCGGCGCGCACTACCGCCTGCCTTCGGTGAGCGCGCTGCCGAAGCCGCGCCAGAAGGGCGGCATCCCGATCTGGATCGGCGGCCACACCGACGTGGCGCTGCGGCGCACCGGCGAGCTGGCGGACGCCTGGCATCCCATCGCGATGCGCCCGCCCGCCATGCTGCTTCCCGACGAGTACGAGCAAATGGTGAAGGTCATCCATGGCTGGGCCCGAAAGGCCGGGCGCGATCCGAAGGCCATCACGCTCTCCCTGCGCGTGCCGCTCGAGCTGGCCCCGAAGCGCGGCAAGGGGGCGGTGAGCGATCAGCCCGGCTTCCGAGGCACCGCCCAGGACGTCATCCGGCACATCAAGAGCTACCAGGCGCTCGGCGTCTCCCACTTCGTCTTCGACCTGGCGGCCCCGGATCTCAAGGGGCAGCTCGTGTTGATGGAGCGCTTCGCCCAGGAGGTCCGACCGAAGGTCCTCCGGACGCCCCGCTAGGGCGCCCATGTCGTCCGGCCCGGCCGCGCCCATTCCCCCGCCCGTCGCCGGCTTCATCACGAGCGCGCGGGTGGGCCGCCTCGCCACCGCGGACGCGGGCGGCCAGCCGATGGTGGTGCCGATCTGCTACGCGTTCGACGGGCGCGCGCTGTACTCCGCGGTGGACGCCAAGCCGAAGCAGGCGCCGGCCGAGGGGCTCAAGCGAATCCGGAATCTCCGCGAGAATCCGCGCGTCTCAATCGTGATCGACCAGTATGACGAGGACTGGACGCGTCTGCGCTACGTCATCATCCAGGGACAGGCCGATCTGCTCACGGACGGCCCGCAGTTCGTCCACGGCGTGGACCTGCTCGTCGCCAAGTACCCGCAGTACCGGACCCTCGGGCTGCCGCGCGAGCGCGGCCTCATGATCCGCGTCACCCCCAGCCGCGTCTCCTCATGGCAGTACTCGAGCTGACCGCGGTCGAGCGGGCGCTGGACCGGATCGCGGAGGGCCGGACGCCCGACGCGGCGGAGGCCACCGCGCTCCTCGACACGCCCGCCGAGCGCGTGTCCGCCCTCCTGGACGCGGCCTCGGCCATGCGCGACCGCGGCCGTGGCCGGCGCATCACGTTCTCGGCCAAGGTCTTCATCCCGCTCACCACGCTCTGCCGCGACTACTGCGGCTACTGCACGTTTCGGAAGGACCCCGGCGAGCCGGGCGCCTTCACCATGACACCCGACCAGGTGCTGGCCCTGGCCCGCGCGGGGGCGCGGCTCGGCGCCAAGGAGGCGCTGTTCTCGCTGGGCGACAAGCCCGAGGCGATCTTCCCCGAGCACCGCGCCTTCCTGCGCTCGGTCGGCCACCGCACGACGCTCGGCTACCTCCGTGACGTCAGCGCCCGCGTCCTCGAGGAGACCGGCCTCCTCCCGCACGCCAATCCCGGCCTGATGACCGAGCGGGACCTGGCGTCGCTGCGGGAGGTCAACGTGAGCATGGGCATCATGCTCGAGAGCACGTCCGACCGGCTCCTCGCACCCGGCGCCGCGCACGACCGCGCGCCCGACAAGGTGCCCCAGCGGCGCCTGCGGACCATCGCGCGCGCGGGCGCCCTCGGCATCCCGTTCACGACCGGCATCCTGATCGGCATCGGCGAGACCCGCCGCGAGCGCGTGGACTCGCTCCTCGCCATCCGCGAGCTGCACGAGCGGCACGGCCACATCCAGGAGGTCATCGTCCAGAACTTCCGCGCCAAGGCGACCATCCCCATGCGCGGCTGGCCCGAGCCGGGCGCGCTCGACCTGCTCCGGACCGTGGCGGTGGCGAGGCTGCTCCTGGGACCGGCGATGAACATCCAGGCGCCGCCCAACCTGTCCGCGGAAGGCTACGACCGGCTGCCCGCGGCCGGCCTCAACGACTGGGGCGGCATCTCGCCGCTGACCCCCGACCACATTAATCCCGAGCGCCCCTGGCCCGGCCTGGCCGAGCTGCGGCGCCGCACCGAGGCGGCCGGCCACGAGCTGCGCGAGCGCCTCGCGGTCTATCCCGAGTACACTACCCGCGACGCCTTCCTCGACGAGCGGCTGCGCCCGCGCGTGGCGAAGCTCGTCGACG
This sequence comes from Candidatus Methylomirabilota bacterium, assembly GCA_035249225.1. Lineage (GTDB taxonomy): Bacteria > Methylomirabilota > Methylomirabilia > Rokubacteriales > CSP1-6 > CAMLFJ01. The sequence goes on from DATFGS010000557.1 coordinate 5,308, forward strand.
CCGAGGGCTTCGTGCGCCCCGATCTGGAGATATGGAGACAATGGTGATGCCGACCCACAAGCCGACCGCGATCTCGCTCGACTGGGCTTCCCCCGACACCCGCCGCATCCTCGGCGCGCTGCTCGACGGCGGCGAGCTGTCGGTGGCCGACGGCATCCACCTCACCGAGACCCAGGGACGCGACCTGCACGCCCTGACTCTGGCCGCCGACGAGATGCGGCGGCGCCAGGCGGGCGACGTGGTCACCTACGTGGTCAACCGCAACATCAACTTCACCAACGTGTGCATCAAGCATTGCACCTTCTGCGCGTTCAGCCGGGACCACCGCGAGGAGGAAGGCTACTTCCTGCCGATGGACGAGGTGGTCCGTCGGGCCATCGAGGCGTGGCAGATGGGGGCCACCGAGGTCTGCATCCAGGCGGGCCTGCCTCCCAAGCTCGACGGCCGCTACTACATCGATCTTTGCCGCGCGATCAAGGCGGCGCTGCCCGAGATGCACCTGCACGCTTTCTCGCCGGAGGAGATCCTCTACGGCTCCACCCGCTCGGGGCTGCCCATCCCCGAGTACCTGGCCGAGCTCAAGAAGGTCGGGCTCGGCACGCTGCCCGGGACCTCGGCCGAGGTGCTGGACCAGGAGATCCGCGACGTCATCGCGCGCGGCCGCATCACGGTCAAGCAGTGGATCGAGGTGATCACCTCCGCCCACGCCCAGGGCATCCGCACCACGTCCACCATCATGTACGGCCACGTGGAGCGGCCCGAGCACTGGATCCGCCACATGGACCTGCTCCGCTCCATCCAGAAGGAGACGGGAGGATTTACCGAGTTCGTCCCCCTCTCGCTGATCCACCAGGAAGCGCCGATGTACCGCCAGGGCCTCGTTCCGGGCGTCCGCCAGGGCGCCACCGGTCTCGAGGTCGTCCGGATGCACGCGATCGCCCGCCTCTTCCTGGGTCCGCTCTTCCGCAACATCCAGTGCTCCTGGGTCAAGGAAGGGCCCAAGCTCGCCCAGGTGCTGCTCGCGGCGGGCTGCAACGACATGGGCGGCACCCTGATCAATGAATCGATCTCCACCTCCGCCGGAGCGTCCTACGGCCAGCTGGTGCCCCCGGTCGAGCTGCGCCGGCTCATCCGCGACGCAGGGCGCGTCCCCGCGCAGCGCTCCACCACCTACGAGTTGCTCCGCGTGTACGAGGTGGAGGATCCGGCGGACGACTCGCCGCTCGATCACGTGGAGAACGCGGAGGCGCGGTTCGGCTCCTATCGCGCCCTCGCCGGCTCCGGGCAGTTCCGTTTCCTGCATCCCACGCGCGCGCCGGGCGACTAGGAGACCGCGGCCCCGCGCATTCGCTTGTTGAGCGCGCGGGCCGGCTTGAGTAGAATTGGCCCTTGGCTTCACGAGACGTGTGAATCCCCAACGGCACGACCGTTCACCCTCACCCCCAAACACGGAGGGAAGCTCATGGCAAAATCGATGACGAAGTCCGCCATCATCGCTCACCTGGCCCAGAAGACGTCGCTCTCGAAGAAGCAGATCGTCGACGTCATGGACCAGCTCCTGTCGCTCGCCACCAAGGAAGCGAAGAATGTGTTCGTGGTGCCGAACTTCGGGCGACTCGTCCTCGCCAACCGCAAGGCGCGGATGGGGCGCAACCCGCAGACCGGCGAGCCGATCAAGATCCCGGCCAAGCGCGTGGTGAAGTTCCGGCTCGCCAAGTCCCTCAAGGACTCGGTGCTTGGCAAGAAGTAACACGCACGGCGCTCTCGCATATCGACCGCTCCCCGCGTCCTCGGAGCAGGCCCGAGAGCTGTTCCGCTTCGCGGGAGCCTGGACCCCGCCGCCGGCCGACGTTCATGCCGGCTGGGGGGCCTGGGACGGGGAGCGGCTCGTGGGAGCGGTCCTGATGGAGCGGGTGGGCGCCACGGCGATGCTGCACGGTCCCGTGGTCGTCGCCCCGCCCGACACGCCCACCGAGGACGTGCTGTCCGTGGCGGCCGAGCTGGCGAACCAGGCGCTCGCGCACGCCGGCCCGGCCGGCATCACCACGATCTTCGCTCGGCCCCAGAGCCTCGACCGGGTCTGGGTGCGGAGCGGGTTCATCCCGACCCCCGAGGCGGAGCTTCCCCGGGAGCTCCAGGGACGCCCGGGCCTCGGGCTGTTCGGCTGGCGGGGCGGCACCGCCCTCTGGAGCACCGCGGGACGCGGCGGCTCCCGCTCGGCCCTCGCCCGCGGCGAGCACTGACCCGCCGCCGCCCGCGCCATGAAGCTCACCGCGCTCGCGGGTGGCACCGGCGCCGCCAAGCTGCTGCGCGGACTCTCCCGGATCATGGACCCGCGTGATCTCACCGTCATCGTGAACACCGGCGACGACGCGGAGATCTGGGGGCTCCACATCTCGCCGGACCTCGACACCGTTTCCTACACGCTGGGCGGGGTGATCGACGAGCGCAAGGGCTGGGGCCTCACCGGCGAGACCTTCCACGCCCTCGACCAGATCGCCCGCTACGGCGAGCCGGTGTGGTTCAACCTGGGAGACCGCGATCTCGCCACGCATCTGCACCGCACGCGCCTGCTCCGTGAAGGCCGGACCCTGACCGAGGTCACGCGCGCGATCGGCGCGGCCCTCGGGGTGGCGGCCACGATCCTGCCCATGTCCGATCAGCCGGTGCGCACGCGCATCCTCGGGCCGGACGGGTGGCTCTCGTTCCAGGAGTACTTCGTGCGCGAGAAGGCGCAGGTGGAGGCGCGTGCCGTGGAGTACACCGGTGCCCCCGCGTCCCTCCCCGCGCCGGGTGTGCTGGAGGCCATCGCGGCCGCGGACGCCGTCCTCGTGTGCCCGTCCAACCCCATCACCTCGGTGGCGCCCATCCTGGCCGTCCCCGGCCTCGTGGACGCCCTTGGCGCCACGCCGGCGACCGTGGTCGCGGTCAGCCCCATCGTCGGCGGCGCCGCCGTCTCGGGGCCGGCGGGACGCCTCATGGCATCGGCCGGCCTGCCGGTCTCGGCCTCCGGTGTCGCCCGCGCCTATGCGCCCTGGCTCGATCGTCTGGTCTTCGACGAGCAGGACCGGGCCCTCGTGGACGAGATCCGGGCGGCGGGCGCCGTGCCGGTGGCCGCCCCCACCCTGATGTCGAGCCGGGAGGCCGAGATCACGCTCGCCCGTCACGTGCTGGCGGCGGCCGCATGAGCCTGCTCCTCGCCGTGCCCGTCAAGGACCTGGTGAACGCCAAGCAGCGCCTCATCCCCGCGCTGTCCCCCTCGGAGCGCAGGGAGCTCGCGCGCGCCATGCTCGAAGACGTGCTCGAGGCGGCGGTGGCGGCGCTCCCGGGCGCGGTCCTCGTGGTCACCACCGATCCCGAGGTGGAGGCCGTCGCCGGAGCCGCCGGGGCCCGGTGCCTCGCCGAGAGCGCCAACCGCGGCCACACCGCCGCGGTGGCCTTCGCGCAGCGGGAGGCGGCGACGCGGGGTGTGGCCCGCTTCCTCACCCTGCCCGGCGATGTGCCCTGCGTGACCGCCCAGGAGATCGCGACGCTGTGCAACGCTCTCGCGGAGGTTCCCGGCGTGGTCTTCGTCCCGTCGCGGTCGGGTCACGGGACCAACGCCGCGCTCCTGGCCCCGCCCGCCGTGATCCCGCTGACCTTTGGTGAGCCTTCATTCGAGAATCACTTGAAGACGGCGCGCGCCGCCGGCCTGACGCCGGGCGTGCTCGAGCTGCCGGGGATCGGGCTCGACGTGGATGCGCCCGAGGACCTGGCTGAGCTCCTGCGGCGCGGACCGGCCACCCGGAGCGCGCGGCTCCTGCGCGGCTTCCCCGCGGGCGCGCGGGCGGCCGGAGCTCGCTAGCCATGCCGCCGCGCTACGAGGTCATCGGCGTGGAGGGCCTGCCCGAGTTCCGGCCGGGCGACGACGTGGCGGCCCTCATCGCGGACGCGGCGCGGCGGCAGGGCACGCCGATCGGCGCGCGGGATCTCGTGGTGGTCAGCCAGAAGATCATCTCCAAGGCCGAGGGGCGGCTCGTCCGTCTCTCGGAGGTGACCCCGTCCCCGCGCGCGCAGGCCATCGCCGAGGAGATCGGGCGCGATCCGCGCCTGGTCGAGATCATCCTGGGCGAGAGCCGGCGGATCGTCCGGCAGGCCAAGGGCGTGCTGATCGTGGAGACCCACCACGGGTTCGTCTGCGCGAACGCGGGCGTGGACCAGTCCAACGTGGACGCGGATACCGCCTGCCTGCTGCCCGCGGACTCGGACCGCTCCGCGGTCGCGCTGCGCGAGCGGCTGCAGGCTCTGACCGGACACGAGCTGGCCGTCATCATCGCGGACACGTTCGGGCGGCCCTGGCGGGAGGGCCTGGTCAACGTGGCGGTCGGCCTCGCGGGCTTCGAGCCCATCCGCAGCTATCTGGGCGAGCTGGACCCCGCGGGCTACGTGCTGCAGGCGACCATCCTGGCGCTGGCCGACGAGCTGGCCGGCGCGGCGGAGCCGATCATGGGCAAGCTCGACCGCATCCCGGTGGCGATCATCCGCGGGCTCGACTGGGAGCGCGGCGACGGCTCGAGCCGCGCCCTGCTCCGGGATCCGGCCCGCGACCTGTTCCGATAACCCAGAGCGAGGAGACGGCATGCGGATCGGCATCGTGGGCGGCACCGGCAAGGAAGGGATCGGCCTCGGACTGCGCTGGGCGCAAGCCGGGCACGAGGTGATCATCGGCTCCCGCGATCCCGAGCGGGCGCGCGCGAAGGCGGCGGAGCTGGCCGCGTCCGCGCCCGGCCGCCGGGTGGAGGGCAAGTCCAACCGGGAAGCGGCCGCCGCCGCGGACGTGGTGGTCCTGACGGTGCCCGCGACGGGCCTCGCGGCCACGCTGCCCGAGCTGCGCGAGGTGTGTCGCGGCAAGGTCGTGGTGAGCACGGTGGTGCCGCTCACCTTCGGCGGCGGCCGCCTCTTCACGCCGCCTCCGCAGGGCTCCGCCGCCGAGGAGGCGCAGGAGATCCTCGGACCCGAGGCCCGGGTGGTGGCGTCCTTTCACCACATCGCGGCCCACGAGCTGTCCGCCGGCGATCACGCCATCGAGTGCGACCTGCTGCTGTGCGGCGGCGACGCCGAGGCCAAGAAGCTGGTGACCGAGCTGGGCGCGTCCATGGGCCTGCGCGCGGTCGACGTGGGCGCGCTGACCAACGCGGGACCGCTCGAGGGCATCACCGCGGTCCTCGCGACGATCAACCGCCGCTACAAGCTGAAGAACTCCGGCATCCAGATCACCGGTCTGCCCTGAGGAGCGACCCGACCATGGCCGACGCCCCCGTCACCGTCTCCGCCGCCGCGCTCACCGCCTACATCGTCGCCGTGCTGGAAGCGCTCGGGATGCCGCCGAAGAACGCCGGCATCTCCGCCGATCTCATGGTCCGCACCGATCTGCGCGGGGTGGACTCCCACGGCATCGGGATGCTGCCGAAGTACGTGGAGTGGACGCGGGCCGGCTTCATCCATCCCGCGGCCGAGCCCACCGTGGCGCACGACGACCTCGCCACCGCGCTGGTGGACGGCCAGAAGGGCCTGGGCCATCCCGCCTCCGTCCTCGCGATGGGGCTAGCCATCACGAAGGCGGCCACCTACGGCATCGGGATCGTGGCGGTGCGCAACTCGAACCACTTCGGCGCGTGCGCGAACTACTCGATGATGGCGCTCGAGCGGGGGATGATCGGCTTCGCGGTGACCAACTCGCCCTTCGTGGCCATGGTCCCGACTTTCGGGAAGAAGCCGATGATGGGCACCAATCCCTTGAGCCTGGCCGCCCCCGCCGCGCGGCACGCCCCGTTCGTGCTCGACATGGCCACCACCACCGTCGCGGTCGGCAAGCTCACCATCGCCTCGCGCTGGAACAAGCCGATCCCCGAGGGCTGGGGCCTCGACGCGCAGGGCAAGCCCACGTCCGACGCGCGCGAGATCCTCGCCTCGCGCCTGCTCTCCCCGCTCGGCGGCAGCCGCGAGCTGGGCAGCCACAAGGGCTACGGCCTGGGGGTGATGGTGGACATCCTCTCCGGCGTGCTCTCGGGCGGCGTCTACGGCAACGTGCTCGACCGCACCAACGGCCGCGAGCGCAAGGAGACGAACACCGGCCACTGCTTCGCGGCCATCGACATCAAGCGCTTCCGGCCGCTCCAGGACTTCACCGCCGCCATGGACGACATGCTGCAGGCGCTCCACGACACGCCGCGGGCCGACGGGCAGGAGCGCGTCTACACCGCGGGGGAGCCCGAGGCCGAGACCGAGCGCCTGCGCCGGACCCAGGGCATCCCGATCGCCCCCGCCCTCGTCCGGCAATGCAACGACATCGCGGCCGAGCTGGGCGTCAAGCCGCTCGGCTGAGCACCGCCTCCAGCACCCGCTCCACGTCGCTCAGGTCGTCGAAGAGGTGATCCGGGCGATCGGCGAGGAGCGCCTCGCGATCGTACTGACCGGTGCTGACCGCGATCGCCACCGCCCCGAAGGCGCGCGCGCAGTCGATATCGTGCGGCGTGTCGCCGATCACCACCACGTCGGCGGGGGCGAAGGCGTGGCCCAGCAGGGCGTGGGCCCGGCGCGCGGCCAGCGAGGGCAGGAGGCGCCGATCCATGTGGTCCGAGCCGTAGGCCCCCACCCGGAAGTGCGGCCAGAGGCCCGTGGGCAGCAGCTTGATGCGGGCGCCCTCCTCGATGTTGCCGGTCACGAGCCCGAGCACCGCGTCGGGGGATGCCGCGAGGCGCTCCACCACCGCGGCCACCCCCGGCAGGGTGACCACGTGCCCGCCGTCGCCGATCTCGCGCGTCAGCCCAGCCACGTAGGCCTCGAAGAAGTCGTCCAGGCGCTCGCGCACCCGCGCGGGCTCCCAGCCCATCGCGCCCACCACGTCGTGGACGATGCGGGTGTCGGTCCGGCCCCCGAGGTCGTACTGGTCGATGCCGCCGGCGTCCCCGAAGACCCGCTCGAGCGCGGTCCGCATGGCGCGGCGGCCCGCCCCGCGCGAGGTGATCATGGTGCCGTCGATGTCGAACAGGACGAGCTTCACGGGGCGCGGACGGCCTAGGTGTGGAGCGGGGCGGCGAGGGCCCGCAGGCGCGCCACGATCGGCGGCAGGCGGTCCAGTACCACGTCCACGTCGGCGGCGGTGCTCCAGCGGCCGAGCGTGAAGCAGAGCGAGCCTTCCGCCTCCTCCGCGGTGCACCCGATGGCCCGCAGCACGTGCGAGGTCGTCTGGGTCAGCGACGCGCAGGCCGAGCCCGACGAGGCGGCCACCCCGTCCAGATCGAGATCCAGCAGCACGCTGTCCGCCTTCACGCCGCGGACCACCAGGCTCAGGTGGTGGGGCAGCCGTGAAGTCGCCGAGCCGGTCAGCCGGCTGTCGGGAATCGTCTCGAGCAGCCCGCGCATGAGCCGATCGCGCAGGGCGGCGAGACGGGTGGCCTCCTGGTGGGCGCCCTCCACCCGCATCAGCTCCGCGGCCACTCCCAGGCCGACCACGCCGGGCACGTTCTCCGTCCCCGACCGGTAGCCGCCCTCCTGGCCACCGCCGAGCACCTGGGGATGGATCCGCACCCCGGGCCGGACCCAGAGCGCGCCGCTCCCCGGCGGAGCGTAGAGGTCGTTGCCCGAGATGGTCAGCAGGTCGATACCCATCGTCTCCACGTTGAGCGGCACGCGGCCCAGCGCGCCGACGCCGTCGACGTGCAGCGCCACGCGAGCCCCGCGGGTGATGCGCCCGATCTCCTTGAGCGGCTGCACGGTACCGATCTCGGGATTGGCGGCGGCGATCGAGACGAGCGCGGTGTCCGGGGTGAGGGCCGCCCGGACCGTGCCCGGGTCCACCCGCCCCTCACCGTCCACCGGCAGATAGCAGACGGTCACGCCCGCTTTCTCCAGCTCGCGATACGCGTTGATCACCGAGATGTGCTCGATGGCGGAGAGCAGGACCCGCGCGGACCCGGCGCTTCGCGCCCGGGTGACCACGCCCTTGATCGCCAGGTTATTGGCCTCGGTGGCGCCCGAGGTGAAGACGATGCCGCCCGCCGCGCCGCCGCACAGGCGCGCGACCTTCACGCGAGCCGCGTCGAGCGACTCCCGCGCCTCGGCGCCCAGCGAGTGACGGGCCGACGGGTTGCCGATCCCCGCCTCCAGGAATGGGCGCGTGACCGCGAGGACCCGCGGATCCACGGGCGCGAAGCCCCCGTAGTCGAGGTAGACGCGCCCGGGCTCCGTCCCGGACTCCACCGGCATCTACCGTGTCTTCCTGATCACGAAGCGGTAGACCGCCCCGTCCCGGGTGACGTCGAGCAGCTCGTGGCCGGTGTTCTGCGCCCAGCTCCGCATGTCGGGGTCGGACGCGGGATCGTCGGACAGCATCTCGAGGACCTGGCCGGCCGTCATCTGGGCCATCGCCTCGCGGGTCTTGACGATCGGCATCGGGCAGAACAGCCCGGTGCAGTCAATCTGCCTGTCAGGATTGACGACTTTCGCTTCCTGGGCCATCGCAAGCTACCGTACCCCAGCCTTCCGCGCCCCGTCAAGGAAGGCTCCCACGCCGAAATTCTCGCCGCATAGAAGGGCCCTCGCCGCTTATTCTTGGGTGGACGCCATGGCCAGACGCGCCAGAGCTGCCGAGACCCCCGCGGCCCGCCGCATCAAGCGCAAGATTCTGATCGCGATGACCCTGACCGCGTTCCTGCCGATGCTCGTGGTGGCCTACCTGGTCTACGCCTATGCGCTCCCTCTCCTGGACCCGCAGGCCCAGGAGCGTAACCTGCCGTGGATGCTGGTCATGCTGGGCGGCAGCGGGCTGCTCATGGCGGCGGGCAGCTTCATGCTCTGGGATCTCGCCACCTCGGTGGTGCGCCACGCCGACTCGCTCGATGCGCCGCGACGGTCCACGCCCGTCCCGGGTGCGTCCCGGACCGCACCGGGCCCGGCCCGGCCCGCGCCGAGCCTCGAGACCAGCGCGGTGCAGCAGTACGTGCAGCAGAGCGACGAGGTCGACACGCTGATGCACTCGTTCTCGCGCATGCTCGTCACCATCGAGCAGCAGGCCTCGGACGTCAACGAGTACGCGCGGCGCCTGGACACCGCCTACAAGGAGCTCGAGTCCACGAGCGCCCAGCTCAAAGAGTTCTCCTTCAAGGACGAGGTCACCGGCCTCTACAACCGCCGGTTCTTCTCGATCCGGCTCGAGGAAGAGGTGTCGCGCTACCGGCGCTTCAACCACCCGGTCTCGGTGGTCCTCCTCGACCTCGACGGCTTCAAGGCGGTCAACGACGACCTCGGCCACGCCGCCGGCGACGAGACGCTCCGGGCGATGGCGGAGATCCTGCTCAAGCAGTCGCGCGGCATCAACGTCATCTGCCGCTACGGCGGCGACGAGTTCGCGGTGCTCCTGGTGGAGACCAGCAAGAGCGGCGCGCGCCTGTACGCCGACCGCATCCGCTACGTGCTCTCCACCTGGACCTTCGCGCACGGGCGCCGGGTGACCGCCAGCTTCGGTATCGCCTCCCTGCCCGAGGACGTGGCTCCCGCCGCCGACGAGCTGATCCGGGCGGCCGACGAGGCGCTCTACGCGGCGAAGCGCGCGGGCAAGAACCGGGTGTCGGTGCACGAGGACGTCGCGGCCGGCCGGCCCGGCGGGCGCCCCGGCGCCTGACGCGGTGACCGCTGCCGCCTCGGCCCGGCGGGTGCTGATCGTGGACGACGAGCCCGATATCCGCACCACGCTCCGCGCGGTGTTCGGCTCCGCGGGCTACGAGTGCCGGATGGCCGGCAACGGCCGCGAGGCGGCCAGCCTCTTCGAGGCCGAGCGCTCCCCGCTCACGATCACCGACCTAAAGATGCCGATCATGGACGGCCTTCAGCTCCTCCAGCACGTCAAGGCGCGGGACGCCGACGCCGCCGTGATCATGCTGACCGGCGCCGCCGACGTCCGCACCGCGGTCGAGAGCCTCAAGCAGGGCGCCAGCGACTTCATTTTGAAGCCGGTCAACCTCGACCAGGTCCTGCTCTCCGCGGAGCGGGCGCTGGAGCGCCGCCAGCTCCTGTTGGAGCGCCGCGAGCACCAGGTCCTGCTCGAGTACCGGGTGGCCGAGGCCACGCGCGACCTGGCCACCGCCCTCGACGAGCTGCAGCAGACCTACCAGAGCACGCTCGAGGCGCTCGGCGCGGTTCTGGCCACCCGCGAGGTCGGCACCGAGCTCCACTCCCGCCGCGTCCACGCCTACTCGCTGGCCCTGGCGCGCGCGCACGGGGTGCCCCCGGCCGAGCTCGACGCGCTGGGCCGCGGGGTGCTGCTGCACGACATCGGCAAGATCGGCATCTCCGACGCGATCCTGCTCAAGCCGGGGTCCCTGACGCCCGAGGAGTGGGTGGTCATGCGAAGCCACCCGGAGATCGGCCGGCAGATCCTCGAGGGCATCCCGTTCCTGCGCGACGCGATCCCGGTGGTGCACCACCACCACGAGCGCTGGGACGGCACCGGATATCCGCTCGGGCTCATCGGCCCCGCCATCCCGCTCGGCGCGCGCATCTTCGCGCTCGCCGACGCCTTCGACGCGATGACGTTCGACCGGCCCTACTCGAAGGCGATCTCGCTGGAGGCGGCGCGGGATCGGATCCGGGCCGGGGCCGGCACCCACTTCGATCCCGACGTGGTGGCCACCTTCCTGCGCATGCCGCTCGAGGTCTTCGCGGAGGCGCGGGCCCGGGCCAGCGACCCGGCCCGCTAGAGCCGGTTCACGTCTCCCCGAGCGCGCGCGTCAGGCGCGCGCGGATGTCGGTCCAGGCCTCGTCCACGTCGGCCGTCGTGGGCGCCCGGACCAGCGCGATCTCGCGAATCCGATCGTAGATCTGGTGCTTGCCCCAGTCGCGGACCGCCGGCGGCACGGTCCCGAGAACCCGGTGGG
>DATFGS010000558.1:0-8358 GCA_035249225.1 Candidatus Methylomirabilota bacterium
CGCGGGCAACGCGGCCACGCGCCTGGCCATCCTGGCCGTCAAGGGCGGCCCCTACACCGCGGGCGTGCTGCCGGAGGTGCAGGACCTCTTCGAGCGCCAGGCGCGCGAGCGCGACCGCAAGAAGCGCGAGGAGATGCTGCATCAGGTCCAGCGCATCCTGCACGAGAAGATGATCTTCGCTCCCATCTGGGAGAACGGCTTCATCCGCGGCGTGGGCCCTCGCGTGGAGGAGCCCGCGCTCGCCCTCATCCCCGCGTTCCCGTACTCGGCGCCCTACGAAGACGTCCGGCTCAAGCCCTGAGGAGGCCCCCATGCGCTACGAGATGATCTCCGCCGACTGCCACCTCGATCTCTGCTGGCTGCCGCCGGATCTCTTCACCACCAACGCGACGCCCGCGCTCCGCGACCGGATGCCCCACGTGATCGACCAGCCCAAGGGGCCCACGTGGGTCACCAGGAAGGGCGCCAATCTCGGGCTCGCCTGCGGCATGGGCTCGGCCGGGCGCGAGTACGTGCCCGGGCGCATCCACCGCGCGGACCGCATGGCCGAGACCGGGCTCTACTCGGACGGCAAGAAGGGCATCCGGCGGCTGACCGTGCCGGAGCTGCGGCTGAAGGACCAGGATCTCGACGGCGTGCAGGCGGAGGTGCTCTACGGCATCCTGGGCGCCACCGGGCGCATGAACGATCAGGAGGCGGTCGTCGAGGTGATGCGGGTCTACAACGAGTGGCTCGCCGACTTCTGCTCCACCCACCCCGAGCGCTTCGCCGGGCTCGCGTCGATCCCGAACAGTCCGATCGACGCCGCGATCGCGGAGGTGGAGCGGGTGGCCAAGCGCGGGGCGGTGCGCGGGCTCGACATCGCCAACTCGGCGGATCTCACCCCGCTCTGGGATCCCTACTGGAACCCGCTCTGGGAGGTCATCAGCGCGAGCGGGCTGCCGCTGCACTTCCACACCATCGGCAGCCGGCTCCCCGACGACATGCAGAAGCTCGTGTTCCTCGGCTCCGATCTCACCCGGGCGGGGGCCGACGTGACCGACGCGCAGAAGCGCGCGGCCCGGATCGCCTTCGCGACCCACATCACCGGCTTCCAGATCAACATGGCCAATATCCTGATGGCCATGATCTACGGCGGCGTGCTGGAGCGCTTCCCGCGGCTGCGCGTGGTGCTGGGCGAGGCGGGCATCGGCTGGATCCCCTACATCCTCTGGCGGATGGACGGCGAATGGGAGGACCAGTTCAAGGATCTCTCGCTCACGATGCCGCCGAGCGAGTACTGGAAGCGCCAGGTCTGGGCGACCTACCAGACCGATCCGGTGGGCGTGAAGCTGCTCGACGAGCTGGGGGTGGACAAGGTCATGTGGGGCTCCGACTTCCCGCACCCCGACGGGGTGTGGCCCGACTCTCGCGAGTACGTCGCACGCGAGCTCGGCCATCTCCCGGCCGCCACCCGCCGCGCGGTCGTCTGCGACAACGCCGCCCGCCTCTACAACTTCGTCTGACCGCCGGGGTCAGGTCTTGCATTCCCACATTTGTCGGAATGCAAGACCTGACCCCGGCCTGACTAGTTGGACGAGGCGGTGGGCTTGGACTTGCCGCCGCTCTTCTCGTAGGCCTCGACCGCGCGCTTGAGGTCGCGGTACTCGCCGCAGGTGATGAGGCAGAGCGAGTTGAGCGTGTTCAGGTGCTCCTTGGCCTTGGCCAGATTGTCGAGCATCAGGTAGGCCTCGCCGATGTACTCGTGCGCGCCCTTGTGCTTGGGATCGATGGCGAGCGCCTTCTGGTAGAGCGGGAGCGAGGCGGCCGGGTCGCCGGTCTTGCGGGTGGCGTAGGCCAGCCAGTTGTAGGCGTCGGCATTCTTGTCGTCGCGCGAGACCACGCCCTGGAGCAGCGGGATGGCCTTCGCGTACTCGTTGCCCTTGATCGCCTTCACCGCCGCGGTGTACTGCGGATCCTCGGGCCGGGCGGGGGTGGTGGCGGTGGCCCCCTGCCCGCCCCCGCCGCCGTCCGCGCCGGCCCGGCCGGGCAGCGCGACGGTCAGCAGCGTGAGCAGCAGGACGCCGAGAAGCGCGACGTGTCGGTGCGGTATCAGCATGGCAAGCCCTCCCGGCCCTTCAACGCGGGAACCGGGCCGCCGGTTCCCGGGCCATCGCGTCGCGCCCGGCGTCCCGGCCACCACCGTTCACCGTGATCGCCGATGCGACCCAGGATGGGGGAGCCCTTCCATCGCGTCAAGGCCGGTTGCGGGGCCGCGCGCGCCTGGACTATCCTCGGGCTCGGTGCCCACCCGGCCGGCCGGCGTGGGCTCGCCCGGAGGACACGATGACGGAGACGGTGACCTGGCCCGACGGCGCGCGCTGCGCGGTCATGATGACGTTCGATCTCGACGGCGAGAGCCCGTGGATCCATCGCGACCCCGCGCTGGCCGAGCGCCCGCTGCACATGTGGATGGGCGCCTACGGGCCCAAGACCGGGATGCCGCGCATCCTGGAGCTGCTCGACCGCTACGGGATCAAGACCTGCTTCTTCATCCCGGGCTGGATCGTGGAGCGCTACCCCGCGCTCTGCGAGGAGATCCTGAAGCGCGGCCACGAGGTCGGCCACCACGGCTACCTGCACGAGAAGCCCTTCTTCATGAAGAGCCGCCAGGAAGAGGAGGAGCTGCTGCGGAAGAGCCTGGCCGTGTTCAAGAAGGTGCTGGGCGTGACGCCGCTCGGCTCCCGCACCCCGTCCGCCGATCCGAGCCGGCACACCATGGAGCTGCTCGCGGAGCACGGCTTCGTCTATCACAGCAACGCGCTCGATACCGACCTGCCCTACTGCCACCAGACCGCCCACGGCCCCCTCGTGGAGTTCCCCACCGCGTGGTGCAACAACGACGCGCCCTTCTTCCTGTGGAGCGCGGTGCCGCCGGTGGGCAACGGCATCTGGAGCCAGCAGGACGTGTGGGAGATCTGGTCCGAGGAGTTCGAGGGCCTCTACTCGGAAGGCGGTTTCTTCAACTGGCTCGGCCATCCCCAGATCATCGGGCGGCCCTCCCGCCTGCGCATGGTCGAGCGGCTCATCCAGCTCATGCTGGGCAAGGGCCGGGTGTGGTGGCCGCGTCCGGTGGACCTGGCCCGCTTCTGGCTCGAGCGCAGCAAGCAGCCGGCGGCCTCCGGCTGATGGCGGGCGGCTCGCCGGCGGACGAGGCCGGCTATCTCACCGGGCAGATCCTCCACCCGAGCGGAGGCTGGGTGTCGGGATGACCGGAGCACGCTATGCGTGGCCCGAGGGGAAGCGGTCCGCCGCGGTCCTCTCGTTCGATTTCGACGCGGAGTCCGGCTTCCTCTTCCGCGAGCCCGAGAAGGCGCGGCGCAGCCTCGGCGACCTGGAGGAGCGCCGCTTCGGGCCCCGGGTCGGCGTGGACCGGATCCTCCGGCTGCTGGATCGCCTGAAGCTCCGGGCCACCTTCTTCATCCCGGGCTGGACGGTCGAGCACCACTTCGAGGCGTCCCGGCGGATCCGCGACGCGGGCCACGAGATCGGCGCCCACGGCAACATGCACGAGGCGCTCGGCTTCCTCGACGAGGAGCAGGAGGACCGCGTGATGCGCGAGCAGCTCGAGATCCTCGCCGGGCGCCTGGGCGTGCGGCCGGCCGGCTACCGCTCGCCGTCCTGGGACGTCAACGTGTGGACGCCCGACCTCCTCAAGCGCCACGGCTTCCTCTACGACAGCTCGCTGATGGGCAACGACGTGCCCTACGACGTGCCGACCTCCCAGGGGCCGCTCACCGAGGTGCCGGTGCAGTGGCTGCTCGACGACGCGCCGCTCTTCCGCCACGTGTACGGCTCCACCAACGCGATCGCCGATCCCGGCCGGGTGCTCCAGATGTGGAGCAAGGAGTTCGCGGCGATGCATCCGGAGAACGGTTGCTTCGTGCTGACGTGCCACCCCTTCGTGAGCGGGCGCGCCTCGCGCATCGCCCTCCTGGAGGACCTGGTGACCTTCATGCGCCGCGCGCGCGGCGTGTGGTTCACCACCTGCGAGGAGGTCGCCCGCTGGCACGCGAGAGGGCCGGCGCCCGCGAAGACGCCGCCGGCCGCTACCCGCCGGGCTTCGGCTTCGGGGGCTCGCTCGGGCGCACGCGGACCGCGACGCCGCTGACCAGCGAGTCGGAGGGATCGAGGACCACCGCGTCCTGCGCCCCCAGTCCCGACACCACCTCCACGCTGCCGCCGTAGTCACGCCCGATCTTCACGCCGACCAGCTCCGCGCGCCCGTTCCGCACCACCGCCACCTGCAGCCCCTCGGAGCGGAAGAGCAGGGTGTTGGCGGGAATGGTGAGCCCGCGCACCTCGCGCCCCACCCGCAGGCGCACGACCACGTAGGCACCGGGCAGCACCTCGCCGGTGGCGTTCTCCACCTCCACCTCGCTCACCATGGTCCGGGTCACCGGGTCGAGCGCGTTGGACGTGCGCGCCAGCGTGCCGCGGAAGACGCGGCCGGGCATCTCCTCGAGGGTGACGGCGGTCGGGGTCCCGGGCTGCGCGGCCTGGGCGTAGGCCTGCGGCACCGAGACGAAGACACGCAGCTTGTCGATGGCGGCCAGGCGGAACAGCTCGCGCGCGGCGCCGCCCGCGTCGACGAGCGCCCCGATGTCGGTGTTGCGCGCGGTGATGATGCCCGCGAAGGGCGCGGTGATCCGCTGGAAGGCCTGCAGGTCCTCGAGGCGCTTGACGTTGGCCGCGTTGGAATCCACGATCGCCCGCCGGGCGTTGTAGTCGCTGACCTTCTCGTCGGTCTCCTGACGCGACACCGCGTCGCGCTTGAGCAGGGCCTGCCAGCGCTCGGAGGTGGTCCGGGACATGTCCATGGTCGCACGCGCGTTCTCCAGCTCCGCCCGGGCCTGGCGGAGCTGCTGGTCGAGCTCCGGCGTCTCGAGCTCGGCCAGGAGCTGGCCCGCGGTCACCCGCGTGCCGATGTCCACGTAGCGCTTCTTGAGGTACCCGCTCGCGCGCGCGTAGATCACCGCGTCGGTGAACGCGCGGGCCGTGCCCGGGAGCACCAGCTCGTCGGTGGGGGCGGAGGCGCCCGGGTACACCACCGCCACCGTGGGGACCGCCGCCGCCTCGGTCGCCCGCTTCAGCGCCGCGTCGGCGCCGCGGCGGCCGTGGAGCCCCGCGTAGATCGCGCCCCCCAGCGCCAGGACCGCGATCACGAAGATCCAGAAACCGGAGGAGCCGCGCCAGCGGCTCATGCCGCGGGCTCCGGCTGGAGCGGGCGGCCCGCGCCGCGCCCGCGGCCGTGGAGCAGGCTGAAGACCGCGGGCACGAAGATCAGGGTCGCGACGGTGGCGAGCAGGAGACCCCCGATGACCGCGCGCCCGAGCGGCGCGTTCTGCTCGCCGCCCTCGCCCAGGCCCATCGCCATCGGGATCATGCCGATGATCATGGCCAGCGCGGTCATGAGCACGGGCCGGAATCGCGTGGTCCCCGCCTCGATCGCGGCCCGGCGGGCGTCGCCGTGCTCATCCAGCCGATCCTTCGCGAACGACACCACGAGGATGCTGTTGGCGGTTCCCACGCCCATGCACATGATGGCGCCCATGAGAGCGGGCACGCTCAGCGAGGTGCCGGTCAAGAAGAGGAACACGATGATACCGGCGAGGGCGGCGGGCAGCGCGGTGATGATGATGAACGGATCGAGCCACGACTGGAAGTTCACGACGATCAGGAGGTAGACCAGCACGATCGCGAAGGCGAGGCCGCCCAGGAGGCCCAGGTAGGAGGTGCGCATGGTCTCGACCTGCCCGCGCAGGGTGACGAAGCTGCCGCGCGGCAGGTTCGGGCGATGGGCGTCGATGATCCGGGTGATGTCGCGACCCACCGCGCCCAGGTCCCGGTCCTGTACCGAGCCGTAGATGTCCACCACCCGGCGGGTATTGTAGTGCGAGATCACCGTCATCGAGTTCGCGCGCGTGATCGAGGCCACGTCGCCGAGGTTCTGGGGCCGCGCCCCCACCGCGCCGATCGGGATGTTCTGGAGGTCCTGGAGCGACTGGATGCTGTACTGGGGCGCCTGGGTGACCAGGTTGTAGCTGACCCCGTTCTGCCAGTTGAGGAACGTGGTCGGCGACGTGGCGCCGCTGCCGGCGAGCGACAGCAGCACGCTGTTGGCGACGTCGCGCGGGGTGAAGCCGGCCCCCGCCGCCTTGACCCGGTCCACCGTCACCTGGAGATTCGGGGTGTCGAAGTTCTGCTGGACCCGCAGGTCGGCCAGACCGGGCACGCGGCGCAGGTCGTCCAGCAGGCGGTTCGCGACCCGCCGGTTGCCCTCGATGTCGTTGCCCTCGATCTGCACGTCGATCGGGGCGGGCAGCCCGAAGTTGAGGATCTGGGTCACGATGTCGGCGGGCACGAAGTAGAAGGTCACGCCGGGGAACTCCTGAGGCAGGAGCGCGCGCAGGTTCCGCACGTGATCCGCGGTGGGCCGGTGCCCCTTCTTGAGAGTGACGAGGACGTCGGCGTCCGCCGCGCCGATGAAGCCCGAGCGGCTGTACATGTAGTTGATGGTCGAGTACGGCAGGCCGATGTTGTCGATGATGTTGTCGAGCTCCTCGGACGGAATCTCCCGGCGGATCGCGGTCTCCACCATGTCGGCCAGCCGCGCGGTCTCCTCGATGCGGGTGCCGGTCTTGGCCCGCAGGTGGAGAATGAACTGCCCGTTGTCGCTCACCGGGAAGAAGTTCTCGCCGAGCCAGGGCACCAGGAGCCACGCGCTCACGCACACCGCGAGGAACGCGGCCACGAACGCGACCGGCCGGGAGAGCAGCCGCTCCAGCGATGCCCGGTAGGCGGCGCGTACCCGCTCGAACCCGCGCTCGAACCCACGCTGCAGCCACACGAACGGGTTACGCGAGGGAGCGTCGTGATGCGCCTTCGCGCGCAGCAGGTACATGGCCAGCGTGGGGACGAGGGTGCGCGAGAGCACGTAGGAGGCGAGCATCGCGAAGACCACCGCCTCCGCGAGCGGCACGAAGAGGTACCGCGCGGTCCCGCTCAGGAAGAACATGGGCAGGAAGACGATGCAGATGCAAAGGGTGGAGACGAGCGTCGGCACCGCGATCTGGGCCGCCCCGTCGAAGATGGCGCCTCGCAGCTCCCGGCCCTCCTCGAGATAACGCTCGATGTTCTCGATGGTGACGGTCGCGTCGTCCACCAGGATGCCCACCGCGAGGGCGAGACCGCCCAGGGTCATGATGTTGATGGTCTCCCCCAGGAAGCTGAGCGTGATGACCGAGGTCAGGATCGAGAGCGGGATCGAGACCGCGATGATGAGGGTGCTGCGCCAGCTTCCCAGGAAGAGCAGGATCATCAGGGCGGTGAGGCAGGCCGCGATGATCGCCTCGTGGATCACGCCCATGATCGCCCCGCGCACGAAGACCGACTGGTCCGCGATCAGGTCCACCTTGAGCTCGGGGGGCAGCGTGCTGGCCACCCGCGGAACCGCCTGCCGGATATTGCTGACGATGTCGAGGGTGGAGACGTCGCCGCTCTTGAGCACGGTGAGGACGGTGCCGCGCCGGCCGTCGCGCCGCGCGATGTTGGTCTGGATCCCGAAGCCGTCGCGCACGTTGGCCACGTCTCGAAGATAGATCGTCGAGTTGCCCACCACCTTGATCGGGATGTCGGCCAGGTCGGCCACCGTCCGCGGGGCCGCGTTCATCGTGACGTCGTACTCGAACCCGCCGATCTTGGCGGTGCCCGAGGGCAGGACCAGGTTCTGCACGTTCAGCGAGTCGAGCACCTCGGCGGGCGAGAGCCCCTTGGCCTGCAGCATGCGCGGGTTGAGATCCACCATGACCTGGCGCTGCTTGCCGCCGAACGGGAACGGGATGGCCACCCCGCGGATCGTCACCAGCTGCGGGCGCAGGAAGTTGACGCCCAGGTCGAAGAGCTGCTGCTCGGCGAGCCCTTCCCCCGACAGCGCGAGCTGCAGGATCGGCACGCTGGAGGCGCTGAAGTTGATGATGAGGGGCGGGGTGATGCCGGGCGGATATTGCCGGATCACGGTCTGCGAGATCGCGGTGATCTGGGCGTTGGCGGTGTCGAGGCTCGCCTTCGGCTGCAGGTAGATCTTGATGATGGCCTGCCCGTTGATGGTGGTGGACTCGATGCGCTGGATATTGTCCACCGTGGTGGTGAGCACCCGCTCGTAGGACGTGGTGATGCGGCCCTCGAGCTCCTCCGCGTTGAGCCCGCGGTACTGCCACGCCACCGCGATCACCGGGATGTTGACGTTGGGGAAGATGTCGGTGGGCGTGCGCGCGATCACCACCGGGCTGACGATCAGGATCAGGAGCGCGAGGACGA
>DATFGS010000559.1:0-1313 GCA_035249225.1 Candidatus Methylomirabilota bacterium
TTCCCCTTCTCGCCCTCCGACCTGCGCGCGGGAGAAGCCTACGAGTTCACGATCCACCACCTGGTCGCGGTCGAGGATCCGGGCGCGCTCTTCCGGGTGGAGATGCTCGAGGGCTGACGACCGGGGACCGCGCGGCCTAGCTGTGAACTGCCACGAGATTGTTCGGGGCCACCAAGTAACTGATGGGTGGTCGACCGTGGAGCGCGCCATGGCCGCGCTCCCAATTGTAGTAGTACAGCCAAGCCGGCAGCGCCTCGGTGCGATGCCGCGACGTCGGGTAGGCGCGGCGGTAGGCCCACTCGCGCAGCAGGGTCTGGATGAAGCGCTCGGCCTTGCCATTCGTGCGCGGCGTGTAGGGGCGTGTCCGGAGGTGGCGCACGCCGGCGCTGCGACAGAGACGGGCGAACCGGGCCGACACATAGCCCGAGCCATTGTCCGTCAGGACTCGGCGGACGCGGATGCCGTGGCGGCGAAACCACGCCCGGGCGCGCCAGAGAAACTGGGCGGTCGTCACCCCACCCTCATCGGGCAGCACTTCGACGTAGGCCAGGCGGGAAGCGTCGTCCACGGCCACGTGGACGTACTCCCAGCCGATGCCGCGCACCCGGCTCCGGCGATCCCCGCTGATGCGATGGCCCACGCGCCCAATCCGCCCCAGCTTCTTGACGTCGAGATGCAGCAGGCCGCCGGGCCGCGTCCACTGATAGCGTTGCACCGGGACCGGGGGCTCAAGCTGTCGCAGGCGCCCCAGGCCCTGGCGCCGAAGCAGCCGGGCGACCGTCGAGGCGCTGAGCTGCAGGGCCTGGGCGATCTCCGTCCCCGTCCAGCGCTGCCGGCGCAGGCGCTCCACCCAGCTCACCAACAGCTGCGGGGTGGCCCCCGGACTCCGGCGCGGCCGACACGTGCGATCGGCCAAGCCCGCCTCCGCCTCGGCCGCGTAGCGGGCCAGCCACTTCCGCACCGTCCGTTCGCTGACCCCCACTGCCGCGGCCACCGTGGCGGGGGATTCGTCGTGGGTCAGGACCCGGGCCACGATCTGGCCTCGACTCCGGGGCGTCGTCCGGGCATTCTTATGAATGTTCATCCGGGCCTCCTCCTCTGCGGGGATGGTTGGTCGGCAACCACCACCGTCGCAGAGACGGCCCGGATGGACAATCTCCTGGCAGTTCAAACCTAGGTCCGGTCGCGATGGCGACCCGGCTTCTCGCCGCCGCGCTCCTGATCGGGATGATGGCCGGCCCGGGCCTGGCCGCCGACCCGGCGCGGGCGCCGACCGTCAAGAGCCCCGCGCCGCCCGGTCCTCCCAAGGTCAC
>DATFGS010000560.1:0-5946 GCA_035249225.1 Candidatus Methylomirabilota bacterium
CTGACGATCGCCCGGGCCATCCTGCGCGACTCGCCCATCCTGATCCTGGACGAGCCGACCTCGGCGCTCGACCCCGAGACGGAGGCCCTCGTGATGGTGGCGCTGGAGCGCCTGCAGGCCGGCCGCACCACCTTCATCATCGCGCATCGCCTCTCCACGGTGCGGACCGCCGACCTGATCGTGGTGATCAAGGACGGCCGGATCGTGGAGCAGGGGACGCTCCCCGAGCTGCTGGAGCGCAAGGGCGCGTTCGCCGCGATGTACGGCGGCCCGGAGCCCCGCCGGCAGGAGGACCCGCTTGCCTTCTCGTAAGCGCCTCGTGGTCCTGCACCTGGCGGGCCGCTACCCGCTGGGCGGCATCGGCTGGCAGGCCGCGCACTACGTGCTGGGGCTCGCCCGGCTCGGGCACGACGTCTACTACGTCGAGGACTCGAAGGCTCCTCCGTACGACCCGCGGGTCAAGAGCGTGGTCGAGGACTCGACGTACGGCGTGGCCTTCCTGGCCGACGCGATGGCGCACTTCGGCCTCGCCGATCGCTGGGCCTACGTGGACGACGTGACCGGCATCTGCCACGGGCTCTCCCGGGAGCGGCTCCGGGACATCTACCGCGAGGCAGACGCCCTCCTCAACGTGTGCGGGGCGACACAGCTGAACGAGGAGCATCTCCGGTGCCCGGTGCGCGTCTATGTGGAGACCGATCCGGTCTTCGAACAGATCCGGGTCGCGGAGGGCGACCGTCAGGCCATCGAGGCACTCGGGGGGCACACCCACCACTTCACCTACGGGGAGAACCTGGGCCAGCCCGACTGTCCCATCCCGCTGGAGAAGTTCGCCTGGCGGACCACCCGGCCGCCGGTGATTCCGGACCTGTGGGATGCGCGCGTGAACCCCGCCGCCGAGCGGTTCACGACCGTGGCCACCTGGCGGAACGTGGGGAAGGACATCCGGTTCCGGGGCGAGACCTACTACTGGTCCAAGCACATGAACTTCCTCCGGGTGGCCGACCTGCCGGGCCGGACCCGCCAGCCGCTGGAGCTGGCGCTCGAGGTGGACGACGCGGCGACGCGGGACCTCCTCGCCCGGCACGGCTGGGTGCTCACCAACGCCTTCGAGGCCTCCCGCGACATCACCGCCTACCAGCGGCACATCGAGCGGTCCCGGGGCGAGTTCACGGTGTCCAAGGACCTGGTGGCTCGGACGCGGAGCGGGTGGTTCAGCGATCGTAGCGTCTGCTACCTGGCGGCGGGTAAGCCGGTCGTCACTCAGGACACCGGCTTCGGCAAATTCGTGCCCACCGGCGTGGGCCTGCTCGCCTTCGAGACCGTGGAGGAAGCGGCGGCCGCGCTCGACGAGGTGAATCGCGACTACACGGCGCACTGCCGGGCCGCCCGCGATATCGCGGAGGAATACTTCGCGGCTGACCGGGTGCTGGGCCGGCTCTGCCGGGAGGCGGATCTCTAGATCGGCCCAGGCCGCGATGCGGCAAGAGCTGCGGGGCGGGTGATATTTTCCCCTTGCAGATCAATAGGTCAGAAAGCACTTGGCAACCCGCTTCACCCTATGCTACAAGGGCAAAGGCTGGACAATCGGGGACGACTTTCGGAGGGTGCCAGATTGGACGCAGCGCTGGAGAAGAGGCAGGTCAAGCGGGCCTACAAGCTGTACGCCCCCGCGTATGACTTCGTCTTCGACTGGATCTTCCATCCGGGTCGTGAAGCGGCCATCCGTCTGCTCGACATCAAGTCGGGAGACAACGTCCTCGAGGTCGGGATCGGCACGGGGCTGAATCTTCCCCTCTACCCGGCCAACTGCCGCCTCACCGGGATCGACCTCTCCGAGGAGATGCTTGAGAAGGCGCAGGACAAGGTGGTCGAGCTGGGCCTCGGCAACGTGACCCTCAAGACCATGGACGCCACCGTGATGGACTTCGGCCAGGCCGAGTTCGACTCGGCGGTCGCCACCTATACGATCAGCGCGGTGCCCGATCCGGTGGGGGTGCTGCGCGAGATGAAGCGCGTGGTCAAGCCGGGCGGCAATATCGTCCTCCTGAACCACTTCCGGAGCGAGCGGCCCGCCGTCGGGCGCCTGGAGGATCTGGTCGCCCCGGTGTGCACGCGGCTCGGGTGGAAGTCGAATCTCCCGCTCGAGCCCCTGCTGCGTCAGGTGGGCCTCATCCCCGAGATCACCACCAAGGTCAACCTCTTCAACGGGTGGCGTCTGATCAAGTGCGTGAATCCTAAGTAGCCGTCCGCAGCCGCTACTGCTCCAGGTTCTCCTCCTCGACCCAGCCGCTCTGTAGCACCACGACTCGCTCGATCTGCCTACCGCCTTGCGGGTCTGCGAGATACGCGGACGACGTGATCCGCTCGCTCACGATCTCGAGCAGGGCAAGGCTCAGGAGAAGGACGGCCACCACGATGCCCGCCAGGATTCGGCCAGTAGCGCTCATGCCCGTGTCCTCCATGCCCGGGAGGAGAGCACAGGGGATGCCAGCAGGCAAGAAGGCGAAATCATTGGAGTATTCTGGCTCGTCCCGGCTCCCAATGGGCATCCTGCCTGACCGGCCGGCGGAACAATGCCCGGTGGAGGCGTTGCGCTTGCCCCCGCGCGTTCGCATCATGAGCGGGTGACGCGGACCGCCGTGGCCGATCGCAGCGCGGGGCGATGGAGCACGGTCGCGCGGCTTGCCCTCGCGACGCTGGTGTCGCTCCCCTTCTTCGCCGCCGCGTCCTCACTGATCCTCACCACGTCGTTCCTCGCGGAGTTCCTCGGGCAGGGCCGCTGGCGGCCGCTCTCGGCACTCACCCGCGCGCCCGTCGCGCGTCCCCTCCCGGCGGTGTCGGGCGCGCGCGCGGTGCCGCTCGATCTCTACACACGCGGCTCCCTGCGACGGCCCCCCGGGCTCGTGCTCGTTCATGGTCTCGCGGCGGAGGGCAAGGACGATCCCCGGCTGCGCGAGGCGGCGCAGCTGCTCGCGCGGGCGGGCTGGGCCGTCGCGGTGCCGACGGTGGAAGGCCTCACCGTGCTGCGGCTCCGGCCGGAGGATGCGGGCGCCGTGACCGCGAGCGTCGAGGCGCTTCACGCCGCCGGCTACCGACGCGTGGCCGTGCTCGCGATCAGCCTGGGCGCGGGGCCCGCCCTCCTGGCCGCGTCGGATGGGACGCCGGCCGCCCGGCTCGCCGCGGTCCTCGCGATGGGCGGGTACGCCTCGGCGGTGGAGCTGCTCCGCTACACGCTGACCGGCGCCTACGCGTTCGGCCCGGTGGCGGGCCGCGCGGGCTCGGTGCTGGAGCCGGCCATCGCCCAGTTCGCCCGCGCCAACACCGAGCTGCTCGACGAGGCGGGCCGGCGCCTGGTCGACAATCGCGACCCCGCCGCGGTGGACGAGCGGGTCCGGGCCTTGCCGCGGGCCACCCGGGACCTGCTCGATGCGCTCTCGCCCGGCCCGAGGATCGGCGGCCTCCGCGCCCCGCTCTTCCTGATCCACGGCCGCCAGGACCCGGCGGTGCCGTTCACGGAGAGCCTGCGGCTCGAGGCGGCGGCGCGGGCCGCGGGGCGACCCGTGCGCACCGCGATCGTGGGGGCGGTCGGCCACGTCGAGGCCGACCTGCGCACCGGGCTGGCCGACCTGCTGCGCCTCTGGGCGACCTTCTACGCGTTCCGGCGCACCGCCGAGGGCTAGACCCTACTTCGGCGGGTTCAGGTTCATGAGCTGCATGGCGTCGCGCACGGGCTGGTAGTCCCGATCGTCCGCCTCGATGAACCCGTCGATGTCGTAGATCTGCTTCAGCAGGGCCGCGTGCTGCGGCGCCTTGATCGTCAGCAGCGCGCGCTTGAGCCTGGCCGCCGTCTCGTCGGGCACGCCCGGCCGCACGCAGATGCCGGCCTCCGGGATCTCGGGCGTCTCCCCGACGAAGGCGATCTGGGCGATGAGCGCGGGATCCTTCAGGTGCAGCTCGGGCGCCTTGTCGAACGAGGCCGCCGCGTCCACCCGCCCGTGGAGCACCGCCTGGAGCGCGGCCTCGTGCGTCCCCGCGAAGAGCGCGTCCTTGAAGAAGGTCTTCGGATCGCGCTCGCGCACCAGGCCCTGCTTGATCAGCAGCACCATCGGGTAGATGTAGCCCGACGACGACGCCGGGTCGACGAAGGCCACCGTCTTGCCCCGCAGGTCCTCGACGCTCCGGATGCCGCGATCCTTGCGCACGTAGAACCGGGCGGTGTAGGCGGTCTTCCCGCCCCAGATGTCGCGCACGAGGATCCGGCAGCCCGCCTCGCGATTGGCGAGCACGTAACCCACCGGATGCACGAAGGCGAGCTCGACCCGCTTGCTGCGGAGGGCCTCGATCACCCCCGCGTAATCGGACGCCACGAGGGCGCGCACGGGCACCCCGGAGATCTCGGTCAACGTCTTCGCGAACGCGTCGCCCGCGTCCTTGAGAGCGGTCGGATCGCGGGATGGCGTGAAGACGAGCGTGATCGGCGCCTCCGGGCGCCCGCACCCGAGGACCCCCATCGCGGTGAGCATGAGCAGGGCGAGCGCGCGTCGACCGAGGGTGAGGAGCGAGATCCGCATCGCGGCGAACGTTACCACGCGGCCGGCCCGGCCGACGGTATTTCATGCCCATCGGGGTGTTTCCTTCTTACACGCCTCCCGACTCGCCACGGATTCCCTCGCACGACCGCGACGTACAACACCTTGATTTGTGCGGACCGCAGCCCGATGCCCGCGCGTGGCATGCCTGATGCTGAGACACGGGCCGGGAGGGAATGCCATGAGGCGACTGGTGTGGCTATCGTCCCGGCTCATCATCATCCTGCTGGCCGCGCCTCTCGCGATGGCGCAGACGCAGCCGGCACCGCAGCCGCCGGCACCGCAGCGGGCGACGCCGACGCAGCCGGCGGCGGCCGGCAAGGACTACATCATCGGCCCCGAGGATGTTCTCGACATCCAGGTCTGGGGCAGCAACGACCTGAACCAGACCGTGTTCGTCCGCCCGGACGGGAAGCTCTCGCTCCCGCTGGTCGGCGAGATCGCGGTGGCCGGCAAGACGGTGCAGCAGCTCCAGGACCACCTCCTGGCGGTCTACGAGAAGACGGTCAAGGGCGCGGTGGTCACGGTCATCGTCAAGGAGATCAAGAGCCGTCCGGTCTACTTCGTCGGCGGGTTCGCCAAGCCGGGCGTGCTGCAACTCACGGGAGACCTGACGCTGCTCCAGGCCATCTCCCTCATGGGCGGCGTGGTGCCGGAGGCGGACGGCGAGAAGGGCTTCCTCCTTCGGCGCGAGCGGAAGATCCCCATCGACTTCAACCGGCTGACCCAGAAGGGCGATCTGAGCCAGAACCCCAAGCTCGAGCCCGGGGATTCGATCGTGGTTCCCCTCGCGGACTCGGTCTACGTGAGCGGGGAGGTCAAGAAGCCCGGGGCGGTGAAGTATGCGGGTGACCTGACGCTGCTGAAGGCGCTCACCGAGGCCGGTGGGCTCACTCCCCTCGCCGCCGGAAGTCGCGTGGACATCATCCGCGGAGGCCCGGAGAAGAAGAGCCGGATCCGGGTCGACGTCGATCGAATCATGCGATCGCCGGGCGGCAACCAGGACGTCCGCCTGCACCCGAACGACATCATCACCGTTCCGCAGCGGCGCTTCTAGCGGACGCCGGGCCGCGCCCCCGAGGCCGGCTATCCGCGAGCGCCATCCGTTCGCCCGATTTTTCCCCGCAGCCGGTCCGGTCTGGGTAGAGTGGTGTCCTCACTCGGCAGCGAACTGATCCCGGCCGGACCCCACGTGGTCCCGCCCGGGTGGCGGCCGCACTGACCTCTCACAAAGGAGGAACCCGATGGCCAGGACCACCCAGTTCACGCTCAGCCTCGTGTCGCGCCCCGGCACGCTCGCCATGCTGACCCGCACGCTCGCCGACGCCGGCGTCAACATCACCGCGCTGAGCGC
>DATFGS010000561.1:0-4377 GCA_035249225.1 Candidatus Methylomirabilota bacterium
CAGCACGACGTCGCTCCCATCGCGCGCGGCCATGGCCTCCGCGGTCTCCGCGTCCGGCACCGGGACCAGCCGCCGGCAGCCCGCGTCGCACGCGGCCACCGACGCGGTGGTGGCCCGCAGCACGTCCACCGCGAGCGCGACGCGCCCCGCGAGGGGCGCGCCGGGGAATTCCGCGGGGGTCAGCGACACGTGAACCCGCATCGGACGCGGCCGCCTACCGCGCCCGATCCCGGAGAGCGCGGATCCTGAGCCGGAGCGCGTTGAGGTTGATGAAACCCTCCGCGTCGCGCTGGCGATACACCTGGTCGGCCTCGAAGGTCACGAAGTCGGTCCGGTAGAGCGACCGCGGCGACTTGCGGCCCGCCACCGTCACCGTGCCCTTGTAGAGCTTGAGCCGCACCGTGCCGGTCACGTCGCGCTGCACGGCGTCCACGAGCCCCTGCACCGCCTCCCGCTCCGGGCTGAACCAGAACCCGTAGTAGATCATCTCCGCGTAGCGCGGCACCAGCGAGTCGCGCAGGTGCAGCACCTCCCGGTCGAGGGTGATCGACTCCAGCGCGCGGTGGGCCGCGTGCAGGATGGTGCCGCCCGGCGTCTCGTAGACCCCGCGCGACTTCATGCCCACGAAGCGGTTCTCGACCAGGTCCACCCGCCCGATGCCGTGCTCGCCGCCCAGCCGGTTGACCGCCTCCAGCAGCGCGGCGGGCGAGAGCCGGCGGCCGTCCACCGCCACCGGATTGCCCGCCTCGTACTCGATCTCCACGTAGACCGGCACGTCGGGGGCGGACTCCGGGGAGTTGGTGAGCAGGAACATCTTGGGCGGCGGCTCGTTCCACGGGTCCTCGAGGATGCCGCCCTCGAACGAGATGTGGAAGAGGTTCCGGTCGGTGGAGTAGGGCCGCTCCGCGGTCACCGGCACCGGGATGTCATGCCGCCGGGCGAAGTCCATGAGCGCGGTGCGCGAGTCGAGGTCCCACTCGCGCCACGGCGCGATCACGGTCAGGTCGGGGCCGAGGGCCGCGTAGGTCAGCTCGAAGCGCACCTGGTCGTTGCCTTTGCCGGTGGCCCCGTGGCTCACCGCGTCCGCCCCCTCTTTCCGCGCCACCTCCACCTGGGCCTTGGCGATGAGCGGCCGCGCGATCGAGGTGCCCATGAGGTAGCTGCCCTCGTAGACCGCGTTGGCCCGCAGCATCGGGAACACGAAGTCGCGGACGAACTCCTCGCGCAGATCCACGATGTGCACGGTGGAGGCGCCGGTGCGCAGGGCCTTCTCCTTGACCGGGATCAGCTCCTCCCCCTGCCCCAGGTCGGCGCAGTAGGCCACGACTTCGCAGCGGTAGGTCTCGATCAGCCAGCGGAGGATGACGGAGGTATCGAGACCCCCCGAGTACGCGAGCACGACCTTCTTGACGGATCTGGTCACGGCTGCTCTCCACCCAGCAGGGTCAGGATGATGGCCTTCTGCGCGTGCAGGCGATTCTCGGCCTGGTCGAAGATCAGGCTGCGCGGCCCGTCGAGCACCGCGTCGGTGATCTCCTCGCCCCGGTGCGCGGGCAGGCAGTGCATCACGACCGCCTCCCCGCGGGCGAAGTCGAGCAGCCGGTCGTTGACCTGGTAGCGCTGGAAGGCCTCGAGGCGCCGCTCGCGGTCATCCTCCTGGCCCATGCTGATCCAGGTGTCGGTGTAGATCACGTCGGCGTCCTCGACCGCCTCGCGCGCCTCGGTGGTCACCTGCACACGGCCGCCCATGACGCGGCAGGCCTCCAGCACCTTCGCGTCCGGCTCGTAGCCGGGCGGGCACGCCACCACCGAGCTGGTGCCGAGCATGGAGCCCAGCAGCAGGAGCGAGTTGCAGACGTTGTTGCCGTCGCCCACCCAGGCCAGGCGCAACTTGGCGAAATCGATCCCGCGCTCGTAGAGCGTGAAGAAGTCGGCCATCGCCTGACAGGGGTGCTCGAGGTCCGAGAGCCCGTTGATCACCGGGACGGTGGCGTGGGCCGCGAGCCCCTCGAGCGTCGCGTGCGAGAACACGCGGGCCGCCACCCCGTCGACCCACCGGGAGAGGTTGCGCGCCACGTC
Organism: Candidatus Methylomirabilota bacterium; assembly: GCA_035249225.1. Lineage (GTDB taxonomy): Bacteria > Methylomirabilota > Methylomirabilia > Rokubacteriales > CSP1-6 > CAMLFJ01. The sequence goes on from DATFGS010000561.1 coordinate 2,080, forward strand.
GGGAATAGACTCGCGCTTGCCCATCCCGATCTCCTGCGCGGCCAGGTAGACCCCCGCCCCGCCGAGCTGCACCATCGCGACCTCGAAGGTCACGCGGGTGCGCAGCGACGGCTTCTCGAAGATCAGGGCCAGGCTGCGCCCGGGCAGCGGCGTCCACCCATCGCGCGCCTTCTGCCGGGCCTTAAGCTGGGCGGTCAGGGCGAAGAGGCGCGGGAGGTCCTCCCGGGCCAGGTCGCGGATCGACAGGAAGTGCTTCACTTCTTGACGAAGCCACCCAGGACCTGGTCGATGATCTCGACCGCGCGGCGCACCGTCGCCTCGTCGGTGACCAGCGGCGGCGCGAGCCGCAGCGTGTTGTCGCCCGCGCTGAGCACGAGCAGCCCGCGCTCGCGGCAGGCCCCGATGACCTCGCCCACCGGCGGCACCAGGTCCATGCCCACGAGCAGGCCGCGGCCGCGCACCGCGGTGGCCGCCTTGGGATGCCGGGCCAACACCGCCTCGAGCTGGTCCCGCAGCACCTTGCCGGTTACCGCCGCGCGCTCGGGGAGGCGCTCCTCCATCAGCGTCGTGAACACGGTCAGGCCCACCGCGGTGACGAACGGGTTGCCGCCGAAGGTGGAGCCGTGGGTGCCGGGGGTGAACGCGGACGCCACGCTCTCGGTGGCCAGGGTGGCCCCGATCGGCACCCCGTTGGCCAGCGCCTTGGCCAGGGTCATGATGTCCGGCTCGATGCCGGAGTGCTCGTACCCCCAGAGCCGGCCGGTGCGGCCCATGCCGGTCTGGATCTCGTCCAGGACGAGCAGGATCCCGGCCTCGTCGCAGAGCTTGCGCAGCCCGGGCAGGTAGCCGTCGTCCGGGATGTTGACGCCGCCCTCGCCCTGGATCGGCTCGACCATCACCGCGGCGGTGTGGCTGTCGATCGCCCGCTCCACCGCCCGCAGATCGTTGAACGGCACGTACTTGAACCCGCCGGGCAGCGGCTCGAAGCCGTGGTGGTACTTCTCCTGCGCGGTGGCGGTGACGGTGGCGAGGGTACGGCCGTGGAAGCCCCCGCGCATCGTGATGATGTCCCCGCGATCACTGGCCCCGTGCTCCTTGGCCCACTTCCGCGCGAGCTTGATCGCGGTCTCGTTGGCCTCGGCGCCGGAGTTCGAGAAGAACACCCGGTCCGCGAACGAGTGATCGCAGAGCAGCTTGGCGAGCTGGGTCTGCTGGGGGATGTAGAAGAGGTTGGACACGTGGAGCAGCGTGGCCGCCTGCTCCCGCATCGTCCCCACCACCTTGGGATGGCTGTGCCCGAGGGCGGTCACCGCGATGCCGCCGGTGAAGTCGAGGTACTCCTTGCCGTCGCTGTCCCACACCCGCGCCCCGTCGCCCCGCACCAGCACCACCGGGGCGCGCTTGGCGGTGGTCATCAGGTGCTTGTCCGCCCACTCGATCAGCGTCTTGGTATCCGTCATGGTCTCGAGCCTTTCGGGTTCCTGCCGCTCACAGCACGATTTCGGTACCGATGCCTTCCTTGGTGAGGACCTCGAGCAGGATCGCGTGGGGCACGCGCCCGTCGATGATGTGTGCCTTCTGGGCCCCGCCGGTGAGCGCCCGCAGGGAGGACTCCACCTTGGGCAGCATGCCGCCGTCGATCACCCCCGCCTTGATCAGCCGCTCCGCCTCGCGCTTGGTGAGCGTGGAGACCAGGCGACCGTCCTCCCCGTTAATGCCGGTCACGTCGGTGAGATGGATCAGCTTCTCCGCGAAGAGCGCGGCGGCCACGTCGCCCGCCACCAGGTCGGCGTTGATGTTGTAGGTCTCGCCCTCCGCCCCCACCCCGACCGGAGCGATCACCGGGATGAAGCCGTTCTCCTCGAGCAGCTTGATCGGCTCGGGATTGATCGCCTCCACCTCGCCCACGAGGCCGATGTCCACCGAGGTCCCGTCGGGCATCTTGTGCAGGCGCCGGTGGGCCCGGAGCAGGCTCGCGTCCTTGCCGGAGAGCCCCACCGCCCGGCCCCCGTGCAGGTTGATCAGGCCCACGATCTCCTTGTTGATCTTGCCGACCAGCACCATCTCGACGATCTCGACCGTCTCCTCGTCGGTGACGCGCATGCCCCCCACGAACTTCGGCTCCTTGCCGAGCCGCTTCATGAGGGCGCCGATCTGCGGGCCCCCGCCGTGGACGATGACCGGGCGGATGCCGACCAGGCGGAGAAGGAGCACGTCCTTGGCGAACTGCTCCTTGAGGTCCGCCTGCTCCATCGCGGCGCCCCCGTACTTGATCACGAGGGTCTTGCCCTGGAAGGC
>DATFGS010000562.1:0-2457 GCA_035249225.1 Candidatus Methylomirabilota bacterium
CACCAGCGCGACGATCAGCGTGATCTGGAGGCCGCTCACCGCTCGCCTTCTGTCATCTCCCGGCGGATCCGGGCGCGCATGGCCGGGTCGACCGTCGGCGGCAACGCCGGCGTCGCAGGCCGCCGGCTCCAGCGGCGCAGCACCACGAAGATCAGGACGAGCCCGAGGCCGATGGCCACGAAGGGCACCACCCACACCAGCAGGTTGAAGCCCTGCCGCGGCGGGGCCAGTAGGATCCAGAGGCCGTACTTCTCCACGAAGTAGGCCTTGACCTGCTCGGGCGAGTCGCCCGCGGCCAGCCGCTCGCGAATGATGCCGCGCATCTGGTTCGCGGTCTCCGACGGCGAGTCGGCCACCGACAGGCTCTGGCAGACCACGCAGCGGAGCTGGGCGCCGATCTCGTGCACGGTCTCCTCGCTGACCGGCGCGGCGGCGAGCGGGGCGGCGACCGCGAGCGCCGCGATCAGGAGCAGGGGCACGGTCCACGCGCGGATCACGCCGGCTCCGCGAGCAGCTTCTCGACCTGCTGCTTCATGATCTCGTCGGTGATCGCCCCGATCTGCTTGAAGCGCACCTGACCCTTGCGATCGATGAAGAACGTCTCGGGGACGCCGTAGACGCCGTAGTCCACCGAGACGCGGCCCGCGGGATCGGGCGCGTTCGGGAACGTGTGGCCGAACTGGGCGAGGAAGCGGCGGGCCGGCTCCTCCTTGTCCTGGATGTTGACGCCGATCAGGACGACACCGCGATCGCGATAGGCCTGCCAGCCCCGCTCGAGGCTGGGCGCCTCGTCGTAGCAGGCGGGCACGCACCACGACGCCCAGAAGTTGAGGACGACGACCTTGCCGCGCACGGCCTCGAGGCTGATCGGCTTGCCGTCGAAGGTGGTCAGCGTGAAGGGCGAGGCCGGCTTGCCGAGCAGCGGCGTGGGGATGGCGTGCGGGTCGGTGCGAAAGCCGTAGGCCAGGAGGACCAGGACCGGCACGACCGCGAGCGGGATCGCCCAGCGCAGGGCGCGCGTGCTCATGCCACGACCGCGTGCTCCGGCCTCGGGCGCGTCGCGGTGCGCCGGGGCTCGGGCACGATGGCGAGCGCGGCGCCCAGCGTCAGGATCAGGCCGCCGATCCAGAGCCAGGAGACCATCCGGTTGATCTGGACCTTGATGGTGGCGTGGGAGCCGTCGCGGGCGAAGTCCCCCAGGACCAGGTAGAGGTCCTCCATGAAGCCGAGCCGGTAGTCCACCGCCGCGATCGGGGTCTGCTCCTGCGGGTAGAACTTCTTGGCCGGGGTGAGCACCGTGTAGGGCCCGCGGCGGTCGGACACCGTGAAGGTGCCGACCACCTTGAAGTGGTTGGACTCCTCCACCGGCTGCAGGTCGTCGAAGCGGATGGTGTAGCCCGCGAGCTCCACGCTCGCGCCGCGGTTGATGGTGGCCTCGGTCTGGGTGGACCAGGCCTGCGAGCCAGCCACGCCGAGCGCCACCACCAGGATGCCGAGGTGGACGATGAAGCCGCCGTAGCGCCGGTTCTGGCGGAGAGCGAGGCCCCAGGTGGCGTCGAGCCAGCCGTCGCCGGTGCGCCGGCGGGCGCGGGCGGCGCGCCAGAAGTCGAGCGCGATGGTGGCGGCCACGAACGCCACGAGGCCCATGCAGCACAGCACGATCAGGTTGCCGACGCCGAGCGCGCGGCAGAGGGCCGCGCCCGCCACCCCGATCACCACCGGCATCAGGAAGTTGCGGCGCAGGTTCTCGGCCGAGGCGCGGCGCCACGCGATCAGCGGGCCCACCCCCATGAGGAAGATGAGGGCGAGGAAGATCGGGATGTTCACGAGGTTGAAGAACGGCGCGCCCACGCTGACCTTCTGGCCCTTGACCGCCTCCGAGAGCAGCGGGAACACGGTGCCGAAGAACACGGTGAAGGCCGCCGCGATCAGGAAGAGGTTGTTCAGGAGGAAGGCGGACTCGCGGGAGAAGATCGAGTCGAGCTCGCTCTGGCCGCGGAGCCGCTCGAGCCGCCAGGCCAGCAGCGAGAAGGCGCCGAGCATCACCAGGGAGAGGAACACGAGGAAGAAGATGCCGATCGAGCCCTGTGTGAAGGCGTGCACCGAGCCGATGATGCCGGAGCGGGTGAGGAACGTGCCGAACAGGGTGAGGCTGAACGTCAGGATGATCAGGGTCAGGTTCCAGAGCTTCAGCATGCGCCGCCGCTCCTGGATCATCACCGAGTGGAGGAACGCGGTGGCGGTGAGCCACGGCATGAACGCCGCGTTCTCGACCGGGTCCCACGCCCAGTAGCCGCCCCAGCCCAGCACGTGGTAGCTCCACCAGCCGCCGATCAGGAGGCCCAGCGAGAGGAAGTACCAGGCGACGATCGTCCAGCGCCGGGTGATCGTGATCCACTCGTCGCCGGTGCGGCCCACGATGAGCGCGGCCATCGCGAAGGCGAACGGCACCGTGAA
>DATFGS010000563.1:0-9444 GCA_035249225.1 Candidatus Methylomirabilota bacterium
AGCGCGGTGGCGAAGTGGCCGAGGCTGTCGCCGCCCATGCGCCCCGCCAGCTCCTTGCCCTGCGCGCGCGCCACGTCGATGATGACGTTCCGCGCGGTCGCGAAGACCTGCTCGCGGCCGAACCGGGCGCCGAGCGCCTCCAGCACCGGCATCAGCACGCGCGCCTCGATCTCGCGGCGCTTGAGAACGCCGATCTCGTTCAGGTTGTCGGGGGGCATCGGAGTGCTCATGGTCCCTCCTTGGCGGGTCGCGGCGAAGCGTAGCACGCGCGGCCCACCGCGACCAGCGTGCCCGAGGAGTCGCGGATCTCCACGTCGGCCACCGAGATCGTCTTGCCCACGCGCACCGTCTTGCCGACCGCGGTCAGGTCGCCCTTCCGGGCCGGCCGCAGGTAGTCCACGCGCATGTCAATGGTGGGCACGCCGGGTGCGGTCTCGGTCATCACCGCGTAGTCGCCCGCGATGTCGGCCAGCGCGCTGACCACGCCGCCATGCAGCCAGTCGGACCCGTCGAGGCGGATGAACTCCTCCCGGTACGGCAGGCGGATCTCGATGCGTCCCTTCTCGGCAGTGATGATCTCGAGGCCGAGGAAGCGCATGAACGGCGAGTGGCCGAACCCCATCTTCGACAGATCGGGCCCGCTCACGGGGCAGTCTCCCTCGCGCGCGCCTTGAGGCCGGTGCGATCGATCTTGCCGGTGCCGCCGAGCGGCAGCGCGTCCAGGAACACGACCTTGCGCGGGTGCGCGTAGGGGGCGCCGCGCTCCAGGAAGAACTTCCGCACGTCGTCCTCGGTGGTCTTCCCCGCCTCGCGGGCCACGACGAAGGCGATCGGCACCTCGCCCTTGACGCCGTGGGGCGCGGGCACCACGCACGCGTCCCTCAGGTTTGGATGCTGGAGCAGGATGTCCTCCACTTCCTTGGGGTACACGTTCTCGCCCGCCACGTTGATCATGTCGTCGCGGCGCCCGACGAAGTAGTAGTAGCCGTCGGCGTCGCGGCGCATGAGGTCGCCGGTGTAGAGCCAGCCGCCGCGGAACTTCTTCGCGGTCGCCTCCGGCAGCTTCCAGTAGCCCTTGGCCAGCCCCGGGTTGCGGGTCACCAGCTCGCCGACCTCGTCCACACCGACCTGGCGGTCACCCTCGTCCACCAGCTTCACGTCGCAGCCCGGGAAGGCGAGGCCGCACGAGTTGCGCTTCTTGAGCCCCCAGCGCGAGTTGACGATCGGCACCGGGCCCCCCTCGGTGAGCCCGTAGCTCTCCCCGATCGGGGCGCCGAAGACGCGGCGGAACTCGTCGAGCAGCTCCTCGGGCACCTCGGCCGACCCGCACACCGCGTAGCGCACGCTGGAGACGTCGTGGCGGGCCAGCGCGTCCTTCTCGGCGAGGATCATCTTGTACATCGCGGGCACGCCGGTCAGATACGTCACCTTGTAGCGGTCGATCGCGCGGATGACCTCGAGCGCGTCGAAGCCGGGCAGGATCACGAGCGAGCCGCCCGCGAGCAGGAACGGCTTCACCGCGCCCACCATCGCGTTCTTGTGGTAGAGCGGCACCGCGATCAGGGCCCGCTCGGTGTCGTCGGCGAGCAGCGCCTTGCGCATGATGTCGGAGTTCCAGAGCTGCCCGCCGTGCGTCAGCAGCACGCCCTTGGGCTTGCCGGTGGAGCCCGACGTGTAGGGCTGCATGCACGTCTCGTCGAAGGCGGTGGCGCGGCGGGCCAGCGTGGGCGAGGCGGCGGCCAGCAGGGCCTCGTAGGCCAGGGGCCCGTCGGCCGCGGGCCCGTCGGCGATCACGTGCTTGATCGCCGGGATCTGCGCGGCGAGCATCCGCCCGCGCTCGGCCAGCGCGGCGTTGGCCACCAGCACCACCGCCTCGGAGTCCTCCGCCACGTAGCGGAGCGCCTCGTCGCCCATCCGGATGTTCAGCGGCACCGCGACCGCCCCGAGCCGCATCGTGCCGAAGAGCGTCTCCAGGAAGCGGACGTCGTTGTTGAAGAGCAGCGCGACGCGGTCGCCCGCGGTCACGCCCAGCGCGGCCAGGGCGTTCGCCATGCGGTTCGTGCGGGCGTCGAGATCGGCGTAGGTGAGCACGAACTCGCCCTGGAACACCGCCGCCTTGGACGGAGTGAGGGCGAGCGCGGTGTCGAAGATGTAGCCGAGATTGTCGGGGAGCATTCGGCAGATACTGCCCCGCCGGCCCGCGCCCGTCAAGGCGCCGGGGGGCCGCCTACTCGATCACGCGCTCCGCCTGGACGAGGAGCGACTGCGGGAGCGTCAGGCCGAGCGCCTTGGCGGCCTTGAGGTTGATCATCAGCTCGAGCTTGGCCGGCTGCTCGATCGGCAGGTCCGCGGGCCTGGCCCCCTTGAGGATCCGGTCCACGTACCCGGCGGCGCGGCGGAAGTTGTCTCGCACCGACGTCCCGTAGGCCATCAACCCGCCCGCCTCGGCGAAATCGACCTCCGCGTACATCGCGGGCAGCCGGTGTCGGGCCGCGAGGGCCACGATGCGCTCGCGCTGGCTCCAGAGGAAGGCGTCGGCGAGGGCGAGCATCGCGTCCACCCGTCGCCGGCCCGCGCCGCTCAGCGCGCGCTCGATCTCCTGCACGTCGGCCGCCGGGATGCTCTCGATCTGGATCCCGAGCGTCCTGGCCGGCGTCTCCAGGCTCGCCAAGTTGTGGCGATTGGCCTCGTTGCGCGGGTTCCAGACCACGGCCGCGCGTGCCAGCGAGGGCAGCGCCTCGCGCAGCAGGGCCAGCCGCTTGCCGTCCAGCTCGGGGCCGGTGGAGATCACGAAGCCGGTGACGTTGCCGCCGGGACGCGCCAGGCTCGCGACCACGCCCTGCCGCACCAGGTCGATGGCGGCGGCGCCGATGACGATCGGAATCGTCGCGGTGGCCCGCTTCGCCGCCACCGCCGCCGGCCCGCCGTCGGTCACGATGATGTCCACGGGCCGCCCGACCAGCTGCGCGGCCAGCGCGGGCAGCCGGTCCATCTTCCCCTCCGCGGCCTGGAACTCGAGGTTGATGTCGGCGTGACCCAGCGCCTGCATCTCCGTGCGGAACGCGTCCACGTTGCGGAGATGGACCACGCTGCTCGTCAGCCATCCGATGCGCGGCGGCCTCGCGGCCGGCTGCGCCGCCGCGCGCGCGGGCCGGGCGAGCAGGCCACCGCCGAGCGAGGCCAGCAACGCGCGGCGAGAGAGGCGGTCGTCGGGCAGCACGAGGGTGGCCGGATTCTGACCCGGCGGGGCGGGCCCCGTCAAGGCGACCGCGCGCGCCGCGGGCCTCTGCCGGGTGGCGCGAGCGGAGACCGCGGTCTACACTACCGCCACCCCAACGACACGGAGGAGACCATGGCCCAGAAGCCGATCGCCTACGTCCAGGCCTCGTGGCACACCGACATCACCGATCACTGCCGGACCGCGTTCATGGCCGAGCTGGCGAAGCACGGCTACTCGGCCGGCGACGTCGAGCTGTTCTCGGTGCCCGGCAGCCTCGAGATCCCGCTGATGGCCCGCCGGCTCGCCAGCACCGGCCGCTACGCGGCGGTGTGCGCGAGCGGGCTCGTGGTGGACGGCGGCATCTACCGGCACGACTTCGTGGCCCAGGCCGTCCTGCAAGGGATCGTGCAGACCTCGCTCGAGACGGACGTGCCCGTGCTCTCCGCGGTGCTCACGCCCCACCACTTCCACGAGCACGCGGTCCACGAGGAGTTCTTCACGCGGCACATGTACACCAAGGGCAAGGAGCTGGCGGAGGCGTGCGTGGCGATCATCGGGCAGCTCGCCGCCGTCGCCTGACCGGCGGCTAGCCCTTCACCGCGCCGGTCAGGGCCGTGACGTAGTGCTCGACGAAGAAGGAGTAGACGACGGCGACCGGGATGGAGCCGAGGAGGGCCCCCGCCATGAGCGGGCCCCAGTAGAAGACGTCGCCGCGGACCAGCTCGGTGAAGACCCCGATCGGGATCGTCTTCTGCTGCGGTGACGACAGGAAGACGAGCGCGTAGAGGAACTCGTTCCAGGACAGCGTGAAGGCGAAGATCCCCGCCGACAGGATCCCCGGGACCGCGAGCGGGAAGCTGATCCGCACCATCGCCTGGATCCGGCTCGCCCCGTCGATCCGGGCGCACTCCTCGATCTCCCGCGGAATCGTCTTGAAGTACCCGAGCAGCAGCCAGGTACAGAACGGGATGAGGAACGTGGGGTACGTGAGGATCACCGCCCACGGGGTGTCGCCCAGCCCGAAGGCCTTGACCACGTCGCCGAGCGGGATGAACAGCAGGGTCGGCGGCACCAGGTAGGTCACGAAGATCAGCGTGCCGAGCGGCGCGGCCCAGCGGAACTGCAGCCGCGCGAGGGCGTAGCCGGCGAGGAGCCCGCAGAAGAGCGAGATCGCCGTCGACACCGTGGCGATGAACACGGTGTTCCACGCCCAGCGGGCGAACATGGTCAGCGCGAACAGCTCCTGGAAGTGCTTGAGCGTCGGGTGCAGGGTGAAGAAGGGGTTCGCGGTAACGCTGTACAGCTCGCGATCGGGCCGGATCGAGGTGATCACCATCCAGTAGAACGGGAAGAGCGTCGCCCCCACCATGAGGGCGAGCGGGACGTGGAACATGGCCGCGCGCTTGAGCCGACTTCCGTACCGGACCGCCATCAGTCGTGCCGCCGGATGTACCAGAGCTGGAACATGATGACGGCCAGGAGGAACGGGAAGAGGGAGAGCGAGATCGAGGCGCCCTGCCCCAGCTTGGCCGCCCGCATCGCGATCTCGTAGGCGTAGGTCCCGAACACGTGGGTGCTGCTGTAGGGCCCGCCGCGCGTCAGCACGTAGATGAGCTGGAAGTCGGCGAACGTCGCGATCATCGAGAACAGCACGACCACCAGCATGATCGGCTTGATCAGCGGGAGGGTCACGTGCCAGAAGCGATCCCAGGCGTTGGCCCCGTCGATCTCGGCGGCCTCGTGCAGGTCGGGATTGACGGTCTGCAGCCCGGCCAGGAGCGTGATCGCGAAGAACGGCATGCCGCGCCAGACGTTGACGAGGATCAGGCAGCCCATCGCCATCACCCCGTCCCCCAGCCAGAGGATCCGCTGGCTGATGAGCCCGACGTTCAGGAGCGTCCAGTTGAACACGCTGAAGGTCGCGTCGAACATCCACTGCCACGCGAGCGTGCTCAGCACCGTCGGGACGATCCAGGGCAGGAGCATCGACGCCCGGACGACCCGCTTGAACCGGAAGTGGTGGTTCAGGAGCAGGGCGGCCAGCATCCCCAGGATCAGCTTGAGGATGGTGGCGATGAAGGTGTAGACGAACGTGTTCTGGAACGCGCGCAGGAAGATCGAGTCCGACAGGTTCACCCGGAAGTTGTCGAGCCCGACGAAGGCGCCCGGCCGCCCGACCACCTTGTCGCTCACCGCCAGCCAGATGCCGAGCACGAACGGATACGCGATGAACAGCCCCAGGATCACGAGGGTGGGGGCGAGCAGGACCCCCGCGAGCACGTGCTCCTGCTCGAGGAGACGGCCGAGCCGCGTCGTGCGGCGCCCCTCGGGTCTCGCGACCGCGGCGGGCGCGGCGACGGCGTGGGCAGCCGGGCTCGCCCGCTCCACCAGGATGGGCTCGATGCGTTGGTCGGCCATGCCGTCCTCCGCGGAGACCCGGCCTACGCGTAGGCCTTCTTCAGCTCACCTTCCGCCCACTTGACCGCGTCCTCGGCCTTCATGCCCTTGATGGCCTGGGCGTACATGTCCACGAGGATGTACTTGACCAGCGCCTCCGACGACTTCCGGTTGGGCGGCCCGGGGTAGCCGGGAACGCGGCCGAACTTGACCGACTCCTTGAAGGGCGCGAGCTTGGGATCCTTCTCCCACAGGGGGTGCTTCTCCCAGTGCGGGGTCGGGCCCACCACGTAGCCGTCGTTGGCCGTCATCCACTTGTCGTACTGCGGCCGGTCCATGAACCAGCGCAGGAACTCCTTCGCCACCTGCGGGTTCTTGGAGTACTTCATGATGGCGCGGCCCTGGCCGCCGATGGCGTAGAAGCGCCCGCCGGGGCCCTTGGGCATGTGGCCGTGGTTGGTGACGTTGGCGATCTCGGGGAACTGCCGCTTGGCCACGAAGTAGATGCTGGCCCCGTTGATCGTGGCCGAGATGGTCCCGGCGAGGTAGGCGCGGTTGTTGCTGCTGTCGTCCCAGGCGAGCCCGCCCTCGTCGAGGCACTCCTTCCAGGCGGCGACCGTGAACTTCACGGCCTCGAGCGTGCCCTTGCTGTTGATGACGACCTTCCCGCCCTCGTCGATCTCGGCGCCCCCGAAGCCCCACGTGACCGAGTAGGCCCAGTTGTTGGGATCGCCGAGGCTGTGACCGAAGGCCTGGCCCATCGGCCGGCCCTTCTTCTTGAGCGCGATCCCCACCTTGCGCCACTCGTCCCAGGTGTCCGGGAACGTGCCGGCGCCGGCCTCCTTGAACCAGTCCTCGCGGTAGGCCCAGGTGGAGGGCACCGAGCAGAGCGGCAGCGCCTTCCAGCGCTTGTCGACGACGCTGACCGCGCGGTTGTGCGCGTAGAAGGCGCCGTCGCGCTTGGCGATCTCCTCGGCCAGGTCGTCCACGTCGGCGAGCCCGTCCGCGTAGAGATGTGGCCAGTTGGAGATCATCATGATGATGTCCGGCCCGGACTTCGTCTCGATCGCGGAGGCGATGCGCGGGTTCAGGTCGTTCATGTTGATCAGGTCGACGGTGACGTCGACGCCGGCCAGCTTCCCGAACTCGCCCGCGAGCCGCTTGAACTCCACGTCCGAGGCGGGGACGAAGCTCACCCATTCGAGGATGTTGAGCTTGGTGCCCTTCGGGAAGCTGGGGGCCTTCTGCGCCGCGACGATGCCCGGGAGGCCCCCGGTCGCGATGCCGCCGGCCGCGACGCCCGCCGCCTTGAGGAACACCCGCCGGTCGATGGTCCGACTGCCCTCGCGCTTGGCCATGAGATCGCTCCTACTCGCGCCCCGGGGTTCTGGCCGGTGGCGCTCCGCACCGTAGCGGGCCGAGCGAACGGTGACCCGGACCCCGGATGGGGCGGCGGGTCTTCACGAGAGATAGGCGATGACAGCACCGCGCGCGGGCGCTGTCAAGGGGCTTCCCGGCCGCGCGCCCGTGCTAGGCTCCGGGACGATCGCTCACCCCCGACAGGAGGCTACCGCGATGGACTACCGCGATTACCAGCACCTGGCGTTCGAGCGCCGGCCCAACGGCGTGGTGCTCATCACGATCAACCGGCCGGAGGTGCTGAACGCGACCAACGACCGGCTGCACTGGGAGCTCACCCAGATCTGGCTCACCCTGGACGCCGACGACAGCGCGCGCGTGGCGGTGGTGACCGGCGCGGGCCGGGCCTTCTCGGCCGGGGGCGACCTGACGATGGTCGAGGCGAACAGCCGCGACCCGAAGCGCCTGGCCCGGACCATGCGCGAGGCCTCGGACATCGTCTACAACATGATCAACCTGGAGAAGCCGGTGATCTCCGCGATCAACGGCGTCGCGGTGGGCGCGGGCCTGGTGGTGGCGCTGCTCTCGGACATCAGCATCATCTCGGAGACCGCGCGCTTCACCGACGGCCACACGCGTCTCGGCGTCGTCGCGGGCGACCACGCCGCCATCGTCTGGCCGCTGCTCTGCGGCATGGCCAAGGCGAAGTACTACCTGCTCACCTCCGACTTCATCGACGGCAAGGAGGCCGAGCGGATCGGCCTGGTGAGCCTCTGCGTGCCGCCCGCGGATCTGCTGCCCCGCGCCTTCGCGGTGGCCGACAACCTGGCCACCGGGGCCCAGCAGGCCATTCGCTGGACCAAGCGCTCGCTCAACAACTGGCTGCGCATGGCCGGGCCCATCTTCGACCAGTCCATCGCGCTGGAGATGCTCACCTTCATGGACGAGGACGTGCGGGAGGGCGCGGCGGCGATCCGGGAGAAGCGCGCGCCGCGGTTCCCCTCCGCGCGCTGACACCGGCCGTCAACGGGTCCGCGCCGCCTCCGTGATCTGCGCCGCGTGCTCCTCGGCGTGCTCGCCCACCCGCGAGGCGAAGAGCTCGATGGACATGACGCCGAGCTCGGGGTGGCGGCCCTCGCGCGCCCAGTCGCCATCGGGCAGGGTCTGCAGCAGGCGCGCGAGCTGCTCGTGCTCCACCACGATCGTGTCCAGGAGGTCCCCGACCGCCTCGCCCCGCGCCAGGCTGGCGCGACGGTAGCTCTCCTCGTCGAAGTCGGCGAAGACCGGCGCGTCCTCGTAGAACAGCCGCCGGATCCGGAGACCATAGACGAAGACGACGACGTCGCGCAGGTGGGTCAGCGTCTCCAGCGCCGACCACTCCCCTACCCGGGGCGCCACGCCGAAGCGGCCGGGCGGCGCGGTCTCGACCGCCCGCCGCACCACCAGGGCCGAGGACCGGATCCGCTCGATCAGCGCGCGATGCTCGGCGGTCATTGGCGGATCCCGGGCGGAAACCGATCCGCCACGAGGTTCAGTCGCACCCCGTCCTCGAGCAGGGCCTTGGCGCCGGCCAGCACGAGGGTGAACCCTCCGTCGACGCGACGGCCACCGGCCTGCGGATGAGCATCGCCGCCTTCGCCTGGAGCGCGGGTCTCTCGGTCATGGGCCGTCCTCCGCGCGGTCGAGTCGACGCAACAGGGTCCACGAGGATGCCCAGCTCGGGCGTGTCGGCGTCCACGAAACCATAGGCCGCTCCTCCGCGAGCACGCCGCGGTCGCCCGGCCGGCCCCAATCTGGCAGGAGCTTCATGAACTCGGGCTCCGCCCGGAAGTCGGCCAGCGTCGGCCGCGGCCACGCGTGATTCCAGAAGAACGCCTCGAACAGCATCTCTTCGAGGAACGGCCGATCCGTCGGCTCGAGTGGCCGGGGGTCCGCCAAGGCCTCACTCCTGAAACACCGCGTCCACGAGCCAGACCGCCGCGGCCGACAGCACCGTGACGCACGCCACCGTCGCGGCGAGGCGCCGGCCGTGCCAGAGGCTCCGGAACCAGTCCAGCAGCTCGGCGGCGAGGATGTTGGCCTTGCCGCCGTAGAGCTCCATCGCGCGCAGGTACGGCCGGGAGTCCTGGAGTCCGAGCGGATCCTCGGCCACCGGTCCCGCGGTCACGTAGATCGCGAGCGCGCTGCCGAGCCCGACCACCAGGATGGCGGCGATCACGAGCCGGAGGCGCGTGCACGGCGCGCCCAGCGCGTTACCGCCCCTGGAACCTGGGCGCGCGCTTCTCCTTGAAGGCCTGCACGCCCTCGCGGTGATCCGCGGTCTCGCGCACCACCGCCATGTGGGAGGACACCAGGTCGAGATGCGTGCGCAGGTCGAGCCGCATGGACTGGTAGACCAGCCGCTTGATCATGCGCACCGGCACCTGCGGGCCGTCGGCCACGCGCCGGGCGAAGGCGTAGGTCTCCTC
>DATFGS010000564.1:0-16245 GCA_035249225.1 Candidatus Methylomirabilota bacterium
ACCGGCCCCACAGCGCCGTTCCCACGACGATGCCGACGCCGAACGAGAAGAAGCCTCCCACGATCCAGCCGGGCGGGTAGGAGGAGTACGGCGGATAGGCGGGATAGGGCCAGGGACCGTAGACGACCAGCGGGTCGTAGGCCGGCACGTAGATCACGCCGGGCGCGGCCGGCTCGATGCCGACGACCGGCTGCCCCTGCTCGGGCGCAGGCTCCACGCTGACGACCTGCTGCGGGGTGGTCGCCAGCGTGCCTTCGGCCCGGGCGCGGGCGCGCAGGCGCTGGATCGCGTCCATCAGCTCCTCGCGCTGCGCCAGGGCCGCGTCGCCCAGCTTCTGGGTCCACGCGAGCTGCTCGTTCATCATGCCGAGGACCCGGGGGAACGACGCCAGCGATTTCACGCTGTCGTCCCAGTTCTGGGCCGTGAGCGCCTCGTTCAGGGCCTCTCCCTCGAGACCGGGTCTGGCCTCGACGAATCGGGCCGCCATGACGATCTCCAGCGGGTAGGTGGCCGCCATCAGCACCTGGGCCAGCAGCGCGTCCGGATAGAGCGCGATCGGCGCGCCGATCTGCTCCAGCTCCTCCGGGCTGAATGACCGGGGCGCGACCGGCTGCTGGCCGAGCAGGGGCAGCGGCGCGGCGAGGGCGAGCGCCAGCAATCCCGCGAGCGCGGTCCGGGCGCCGCCGAGCCAGCGGGGGTCACCGCCGTTGCGAGTCGTCGTCGCCTCCGAGTGGCGTCAGGTCCGGTGGTAGCCCTGGGCCTCGCGGATGCGGGCACGAGCCATCCGGGTGGCGGCTTCTCGTGGCGGCACGTGATCCGCGCGCGCGCGCTCGAGCGTCTCGCAGGTGTTGGCGCGGATGCGCGCCTCGATGGCCTCGAACGCCTGCGCCTCGGCGCCGCCGTGATACTCGACGGCCGCGCAGATGACTCCTCCCGCGTTCGCGATGAAGTCGGGCACGCTCACGATGCGGTGGGCGTGCATCCACCGCTCGGCCGCCTCGGTGGCCGGGATGTTCGCGCCCTGGATGACCAGCCTGGCCTGGAGCCCGCTCACGTTGTCCGCGGTGAGCGTGTCGGGCCTCGCGGCGGGAATCCAGATCTCGCACGGGACGCCGATCAGGGCCTCGCGGCCGATCACCCGACCGCCCGGGAAATCGGTGAGGGCGCGCCCGGCCCGCTTGTGCGCGGCGAGCGCGTCGACCGGAAGCCCGGCCGGGTCGTGGATCGCGCCGCGGCTGTCGGAGGCGGCGACCAGCCGAGCCCCGCGCGTGGCCAGGAAGCGGGCCGCGTGCTGCCCCACCGCTCCGAAGCCCTCGATGACCACGCGGGCCCCGTCGAGCGGGATGCCGGCTTCCGGCGCGGCGACCTCGGCCGCGATCGCGACTCCCCAGCCGGTCGCCCCGATCTCGTCGAGCGGGATGCCGCCCAGCACGCGCGGCAGTCCCACCGCCCGGTCGATCTCGTCCTTGACCCAGGCCATGCAGCGCTCGTCGGTGCCCATGTCGGGGCCCGGGATGTATTCGACGAGCGAGCGGATCGCCCGGGCGAACGCCCGGATCAGGCGCTCCTTGTCCGCCGGCGGAGCGGCGGGATCGGCGACGATGCCGGCCTTGCCTCCCCCGTGAGCCAGGCCGGCGGCCGCGTTCTTCAAGGTCATCGCCCGGGCGAGCCGCGAGACCTCCTCCACCGTGACGTCCGGGGCCATGCGCACGCCTCCGATGGCCGGCCCGCACGCCACGTTGTCGACGACGACCACCGCCTCGAGCCCGGTCCCGGGCTCGCGCAGCAGCACGATGCCGGCGGGTCCCAGCTCATCCCCGACCCCGTGCGCGACGAGGGGCATGGCGACGGATGGCCCGCGTCAGAGCGGCTTGACCAGGAACCGGGCTCGACGGTTCAGGCTCCAGCACGCCTCGGTGTGCTCGATGCAGACCGGGCGCTCCTTGCCGTACGAGATCGCCACCATCCGCTCGGCCGGGATGCCGTGCGCGATCAGGTAGCCCATCGCGGCGGCCGCCCGCAGATCGCCCAGGCCCAGGTTGTACTCGCTGCTGCCGCGCTCGTCGGTGTGACCCTCGATCAGGACGAGGCCGCCGGGATTCGCCCGGATCCACGCCGCGTTCCCGTCGAGGATCGGCACATCCTCCGGGCGGATCGTGTGGCCGTCGTAGTCGAAGTGGATGTCGGCCAGGCGCGGGACCGGGACGAACTGCTCGGGCGGCGGCGGCAGGCCCCGCGCGGACCGCGTGTCCTCGTCCGGCCGCTCGACCGCGAGCACCGCGGTGGACTCTTCTCGCGCGGGCGTGGCGGTGGCGGGGCCGGCCGGCGCCTTCGTCGTCTGGCACCCGGCCAGGAGCATGAGCACCATCAGCGCAGGCAGCGGACGTATGATCGTCATGGCGTCGATGGGGTGCAAGCCGGGTGCCGGTCCGCAACGTCGCCCCGGGACGTGACTTGCGCCTGCTCGAGGAGCGGGGACGAGCGGAATGCCCACGACAGTGGGGCATCGGTGTCCCGCGTCACGCCGACCGGGTCAGGATTGTCGCGAACTTGTGTGGTCAGAGGGATGGCACCCGCATTGCTCTCAGCGACCTGACGTGCTCTTCAAGGCGCTCGCCTGCGACTACGACGGAACCCTCGCGTCCGAGGACCGGATCTCGCCCGCGGTCCGCGAGGCGCTGGAGCGCGCTCGCAAGGCGGGCCTTCGCGTCGTCCTCGTCACCGGGCGGACCTTCTTCGAGCTGATGCGGGTCTGCGACTGCCTGGAGCTGTTCGACGCCGTCGTTGCCGAGAACGGCGCCGTGCTCTACTACCCCGGCTCGGCCATGATCCGCGACCAGGGCCCGCCGGTGCCCAGCCGGCTCCTCGCCGAGCTCGACCGGCGCGGGATCTACTACCAGGTGGGTCGGGTCATCGTGGGCACCTCTCGCGCCGACGAGGGCGGCCTGAAGGACGCGGTGGCCGCCGCGGGCGTGACCCGCGATCTCATCTACAACCGCGCCGCCCTCATGCTGCTGCCCGCCGGCGTGTCGAAGGGGTCCGGGGTGCAGCAGGCGCTGCGCGTCCTGGGCCTGTCGCCGCACGACGTGCTGGCCCTGGGCGATGCCGAGAACGATATGCCGCTCTTCGACGCGTGCGGCTTCAGCGGCTGCCCGGGAGACAGCCTTCCCGCGGTCCGGGAGCGGGTGGACTGGGTCTTCCCGGGCGTCCACGGCGCCGGGATCGCGGCCGCGATCACCGAGCAGATCCTGCCCGAGCGCCTGATCGTCCAGCAATCTCCCCGGCATCGCATCTCCATCGGATGGGTGGCGGCGACGTCGGGGCCGGTCACGATCCCGGCCCGGGGCGTCAACGTGCTGATCCATGGCGATCCGCATTCGGGCAAGTCGTGGCTGGCCGGCGCGCTCGTGGAGCGCCTGGTGGCCGCGCGCTACGCGGTCTGCGTCATCGATCCCGAAGGAGACTACCGCGTGCTCGCGCATCTGCCGGGCGTGACGTGGACGGAGGTGCACGAGCCCGACGACGCGGACCGCGCGCTCGATGGGCACCGACGAGATCCCGTCGCGTCCACCGTCCTGGATCTCTCCAGCCTGCCCCACGCGACCAAGGTCGCGGTCATCGAGCGGGCCCTCCGCACGATCCGGGAGATCAAGCGGGGCGTCGGCCGGCCCCACTGGACCTTCATCGACGAGGCGCACTATTCCTTGCACGATGGAGGAGTCGACCCCGATGCCCTGGACGCCGTCGCGCGCGGGTTCTGCTTCGTGACGTACCGGCCGAGCTGGCTGCGCGAGCAGGTGACCGGGGTGGTCGACGTCTTCGTGCTCGCGCGCACCACCGGTCGCGAGGAGCTGGCGTTTCTCGCCTCGACGCTGCCCGCGGTGGTGAGCGGGGGGGCGGGGATCTCGGTGGCGCTCGCGCGCCTGCCCCGCGGCGAGTTCCTGCTCGTCCAGCGCAATCGCGAGCATCCTCCCAGCGCCCTGACCTTCGTGGCGGCGCCGCGGCAGACCGTCCACGTCCGGCATCTGACGAAGTACGTGGACTCGTGCGTGCCGCCGGGCCGGGAGTTCCGCTTCCGCGCCCCCGACGGCCGGGTGTGCGCGGCGGCCGACAGCCTGCACTCGTTTCGCCGCGTGGTCATGACCGCGCCCGAGGATGTGCTCGCCCATCACGCCGAGCTCGGCGATTTCTCGCGCTGGGTCCACGACGTGTTCGCCGACGCGGAGCTGGCCCGGCAGCTCCGGAAGATCGAGGCGCGGTGGCGCCGCGGGGAGCTGGCGGACCTGCGGCGGTCGATCGACGCGCTGATCACGGTTCGCTACGGAGCGGACGGGTAGGTGGCCGCCCCGCGGTTCTGGGCGACGAGCATCGAGCAGGCCCTGGCCGGAGCGGGGACCACCGAGCGAGGCCTGTCCTCGGCGGAGGCGGCCGCTCGCCTGAAGGCCCACGGGTCCAACGAGCTGGCGCCGCCCCGCCCCTTCGACGCCGTCCGCGAGCTGGCTCGCTACGTCGCCAATCCGCTCGTCCTGATCCTGCTGGTGGCCAGCGCGGTCTCGGCCACGTTCGGCCAGCTGGTCAGCGCGGTGATCATCGCGCTGATGCTCGTGCTGAGCGTCGCCCTGAACTTCACCCAGGCGTACCGCTCGCAGCGGGCGGCCGCGCGGCTCCGCCGGCAGGTGGGCCAGACCGCGACGGTGATCCGGGACGGAGTCGAGCGGGAGGTGCCGGTGCGGGAGGTGGTGGTCGGCGATCTGATCCATCTCAAGGCCGGGGACCTGGTCCCGGCGGACGGCCGGCTGCTCTCGACGCGCGACCTGTTCGTGAACGAGGCCGCGCTCACCGGGGAGTCGCTGCCCCGCGAAAAGCAGGCGTTGCCGAACGCGCTGGCGTCGGACGGGCTCGGGGAGGCGGTGGCCGCGGTGTTCCGGGGCACGTCGGTGATCAGCGGGCTCGCGGCGGCGGTCGTGGTGGCCACCGGCCCGGCCACCGAGTTCGGGCGGGTGGCCGCGGGGCTCGTCGCGCGCCCTCCGGAGACCGAGTTCGAGCGGGGCACCCGCCGGTTCGGCTTCCTGATCCTGCAGGTCGTCATCTTCCTGGTGCTGTTCGTGTTCCTGGTCAACGCGCTGCTGAAGCGCGATCTGCTGGAGACGTTCCTGTTCTCGGTGGCGCTGGCGGTCGGCCTCACGCCCGAGCTGCTCCCCATGATCGTGTCGGTCACGCTGGCCAGCGGGGCGGTGCGCATGGCGCGGAAGAAGGTCATCGTCAAGCAGCTGGCCGCCATCGAGAACTTCGGCAGCATGGACATCCTGTGCAGCGACAAGACCGGCACGCTCACCCACGGCGAGATCACGGTGGACCGGCACCTGAACGTCATGGGAGAGAACGACGAGGCGGTGATCCGGCTGGCCGCGCTCAACAGCGTCTACCAGACCGGCCTCCGCAGCCCCATGGACGACGCGATCCTGAAGCACGAGCATCCGGCGGTCGCCCGACACGAGCGCGTGGACGAGATTCCCTTCGACTGGGAGCGCCGGCGGGTGTCGGTGATCGTCCGGGACGACGGCCGGCGGCTCCTCATCGCCAAGGGGGCGCCGGAGAGCGTGCTGCCGATCTGCACCGCGCTGGAGGTGGCGGGGGCCACCGCGCCCCTGGACGCGCCCGCGCGCGCCCGCGCCGACGCTCTCTTCCGCGGTCTCAGCACCGACGGCTACCGCGTGCTCGCGGTCGCCTACCGCCCGGTGGCCGAGCAGGGCGCCTACTCGGTGAGCGACGAGCGGGAGCTGATCTTCGTCGGCTTCGCCGCCTTCCTCGACCCGCCGCACGAGGGGGTCGCGGAGACCCTGCAAACCCTCCGGGCGGACGGCATCGCGGTGAAGATCATCACCGGCGACAACGAGCTGGTCACCCGGAAGATCTGCCGGGACGTCGGCCTCGACGCGGGGGTGATCGTGCTGGGCGAGGACGTCGAGCGCATGTCGGATCCCGCGCTCGGCGCGGTGGCCGAGCGGACCACCGTATTCGCGCGCGTCTCGCCGATCCAGAAGAACCGCATCGTCCGGGCGCTGCACGCGCGCGGCCACGTGGTGGGCTGCGTGGGGGACGGCATCAACGACGCCCCCGCGCTCCGCTCGGCGGACGTCGGCATCTCGGTCCAGAACGCGGTGGACGTGGCGCGGGACTCCGCCGACATCATCCTGCTGGAGAAGCGGCTCTCGGTGCTCCACGACGGAGTCGTCGAGGGGCGCCGGAGCTTCGGCAACATCATGAAGTACGTGCTGATGGGCACCAGCTCCAACTTCGGCAACATGCTCAGCATGGCGGCGGCCTCGCTCTTCCTGCCCTTTCTCCCGATGCTGCCGCTGCAGATCCTGCTCAACAATTTCCTGTACGATCTCGCCCAGGTGCCGATCCCGTCCGACCGGGTGGACGGCACCTACATGCTGAAGCCCAAGCGCTGGAACATCGCCTTCATCCGTCGCTTCATGCTGCTGATCGGCCCGCTGTCGTCCGTGTTCGATTTCGCCACCTTCGCGATCATGCTCTGGGTGTTCGAGGCGGAGCCGGCCCTGTTCCGGACGGGATGGTTCGTGGAGTCGCTGGCCACCCAGACCCTGGTGATCTTCGTGATCCGCACCGCCGACCGGCCCTGGCGCAGCCGCCCGAGCCGGGGTCTCGCGTGGGGGGTCGGGACCTGCGCGGCCACGGGGGCGCTCCTGCCGTTCACGCCGCTGGCCCCCTGGCTCGGCTTCACGCCGCTGCCGCCGCTCTTCTTCGGGTTCCTGCTGCTCATGGTGCTCGCGTATCTGGGCCTCATGGAGACGGTGAAGCGCTGGTTCTACCGACACTACCCGATGTGACACCCGACCCACTGGAGGACATCATGTTCAAGATCGCCACGATCGCGTTGAGCCTCGGCCTCGGAGCCTTGCTGATCGCGCCGCCCCTGCTGGCGCAGGGCCCGCCCGCCACGCCCCCGCCGGGGCATCAGCCGGGCCATGCCATGGACCACGCCATGCACGGGCATCACGCCGCGACCCCGGCGGCGGACGCGCCGACGCTGCCCGGTCAGGATGCCTTCGGCGCCATCGCGGAGGTGGTGAGCCTGCTGGACGCGGATCCCGACACCGACTGGAGCCGGGTCGATCTCGAGCGGCTGCGCCAGCACCTCATCGACATGAACGAGGTCGTGCTGCGATCCGCGGTCAAGGCGAGCCCGGTTCCCGGCGGCCTGGCGATGGAGATCACCGGCGCGCCGAGGACGGAGCGCGCCATCCGCGCCGTGCTCGTGCCCCACGCGGTCGAGCTGGACGGCATGGCCGACTGGACCGCCCGGACCGAGCGCATCCCGGGCGGCCTTCGCCTCACGGTGACGGCGCGCGCCGCCGGGGATGCCCGGACGGTGGCGCGCATCCGCGGTCTGGGCTTCGCCGGCCTCCTGGTGCAGGGCGGCCATCACGGGCCTCATCACCTCGCCATGGCGAAGGGCGAAGCGCTGCCGGGTCACCGCCACTGACGATGGGGCGCTACGAGTTCCTGGAGGACGTGGCTCTGGCCGACTGCGCGGTCGCGATCGAGGGGCGGAGCCTCGACGATCTCTTCGAGACCGCGGCCGCGGCGATCGCGCGCCTCATGGTGGACCCGGCCACGCTGGCGATCACGGTCGAGCGCTCGATCTCCCTGGAGGCCTCGGAGCTCGACATGCTGCTCTACGACTGGCTGTCCGAGATGATCTTCCTGAAGGACCGGGACAGCCAGGTCTTCCCCCACGCCCGCGTGCGGGTGGCCGGGGAGGGTCCGTACCGGCTCGCCGCCGACGTCCGGGGCGGGACCATCGATCCCGGGCGCACCGCGCTCGGCGCCGATCCGAAGGCGGTCACGCTGCACGACTTCGCGCTGGAGCCGGTGGACGGCGGCTGGCGCGCCCGGGTCGTCATCGACATCTAGAGGACGGGCATGAAGATCACCGAGGGGCTGCGCGGAGCGGTTCGGCGGGTCGAGGACTGCATCTGGGAGATTCCGCCGCAGGCGAAACCCGGCATGCTGGTGCCGGCGCGCCTGTACGCCTCCGGCCCGCTGCTCGAGCAGCTGGACGACGGCGTCTTCGAGCAGGTGACCAACGTGGCCTGCCTGCCCGGCATCGTTCGCGCGTCGCTGTGCATGCCCGACGGCCACTGGGGCTACGGCTTCCCCATCGGCGGCGTCGCCGCCTTCCGCGCCGACTCGGGCGTGATCTCGCCGGGCGGCATCGGCTTCGACATCAACTGCGGGATGCGGCTCCTGCGCACCGGCCTCACCGAGGACGAGGTGCGGCCCCGGCTGCGCGACCTGATCGCCGCGCTGTTCGGCTCCGTGCCGGCCGGGGTCGGGGCGAAGGGGTTCGTGCGCCTCTCCGGCTCCGAGTTCGAGCGGGTGATGGTGGAGGGAGCCGGGTGGTGCGTGGCCCGCGGCTACGCGTGGCCCGAGGACCTGGAGCACATCGAGGGCCGCGGCTGCCTGCCCGGCGCCGATCCCGAGCGGGTCAGCGCGAGGGCGCTCGAGCGGGGAATGGAGCAGCTCGGGACGCTGGGCTCCGGCAACCACTACCTGGAGATCCAGGTGGTGCGGCCGGGGGCCATTCACGACGAGCGAGCGGCGCGCGTTCTCGGGGTGGACGGCCCCGGGCAGGTCTTCGTGATGCTCCACTGCGGCTCGCGCGGGTTCGGGCATCAGGTCGGGACCGACTATCTGAAGATCTTCGACCGCGCGATGAAGCAGTACGGCATCCGGGTGGGGGACCGCGAGCTGGCCTGCGCGCCGTTCCGGTCGAAGGAAGGCCAGGCCTACTTCGGCGCGATGACCGCGGCGGCCAACACCGCGTTCGCCAATCGCCAGGTGATCACCCACCGGATCCGCGAGGTGTTCTCCAAGGTCTTCGGTCGCGACGCGCGCGCCCTGGGGCTCACCGTCGTCTACGACGTCTGCCACAACACCGCCAAGCTCGAGCGCCACGTCGTGGACGGCCGGGAGCGGGAGCTGCTCGTCCACCGCAAGGGCGCCACGCGCGCCTTCGGCCCCGGCGCGCCCGACGTGCCCGACGACTACCGGGAGATCGGCCAGCCGGTGATCATCGGCGGCTCGATGGAGACCGGCTCCGCGCTGCTGGTCGGGACGGCGCGGGCCATGGTCGAGACCTGGGGCTCAACCGCCCACGGCGCCGGGCGCACCATGTCGCGAGCGCAGGCCAAGCGGCAGGTCCGGGGCGAGACCCTGATCGAGCACATGGCGGCGCGCGGGATCATCGTGCGCGCGGCGTCCAGGTCCGGCGTGGCCGAGGAAGCCGGGTTCGCCTACAAGGACCTCGCCGCGGTGGTGGACACCCTTCACCGGCTCGACATCTCGCGACGCGTCGTCTCGCTCACGCCGATCGGCAACATCAAGGGCTGAGCGAGCAGCGAGGCGCCCGCGCCCCAGCCGGGAGCGGCTGCCCCAGGCTGGCCCGGCGCGCGCGCGTCCAACCCGGCGTTTTCCCTCGCTGACGCACGTGTCGTTCAGTGGCACTTGCCTTGCAAATTGGCTCCCTTGGACGTGTGCATCGAAAGGAGAGCACAATGAAGCAGCTCATCGCGGTAGCACTCGGATTCGGAATCAGCCTTCTCGGGATCCCGGCAGTCGGCCAGGCCGCCGACAAGTGTCCGCCGGAGTTGACCCAGGCGAAAGCCGCGCTCAAGAGCGCCCAGACGGCCAAGGCTCCCCAGATCGCAAAGGGGCAGGAGATCCAGGCCCCGCGCTCTGCCTATGCGGGCGCCAAGCCGCAGGACGTCCAGGCGCCGCGCGCACAGGACATCCAGTCCCCGCGGAGTCAGGATATCCAGGCGCCGCGCGGTCAGGACATCCAGTCCCCGCGGACCCAGGACATCCAGGCGCCTCGCGGTCAGCAGGAGATCCCGGTGCCCCGTGGGCAGGAGATCCAGGCGCCCCGGGTCAAGCAGGCCCGCGGGCTCGTGAAGGAGTCCGAGGCGGCTTGCAAGAAGGGCGACATGGCGCTCTCGACCCGCAAGGCCACGGAGGCCCTCGGCCTCCTCGGGAAGTAGCGGGGAGCCCGACGCGTGACGACGCTCAGCTTCTACCGGCGGGTGGGCGAGGAGACCGGACAGGCGGACCGCGAGGCCGTGAAGCGCGGCACCGCGGCGGTGCTGCGCGCCCTGCGCGACCGGCTCATGCCCACGGAAGCGGCCCAGGCCGCCGCGCAGCTTCCCCGGCCGCTCAAGGAGGCGTGGGGCGCGGGCGAGCGTCCGGATCGCAAGCCGGTCAAGATGCGCCGCAAGGACTTCTACGAGCGCGTGCGGCGAGAGGCCGGGCTCGAGGACATCCGTGCGGCGCGCGTCCTCACCGTCGGGGTATTCGCGGCGCTGAAGGAGCAGCTCTCCGGCGGGGAGGCCGACGACGTCCTGGCCCAGCTCCCCCGCGACCTCAAGGACGTCTGGGAGAATGCGAGATGAACCACTCGGCCGGCGGCCTGGCGGGTCCGGTGGAGAGCGTCATGTCCCGACGGGTCGTGCAGATCCTCGACAAGATCCCGATGTCCGAGGTCCGGAACGTCGCGGCGAAGTACGACTACAACGGGTTCCCCGTCGTCACCGCGGAGAGGCGGCTCGTGGGCATGATCACCAAGGGGGATCTGCTGCGCGTGGCGTGCGCCGCCTTCGACGATCCGGCGGTGTGGCGGCAGCCGGTCTCCCGGTTCATGGCGCACGGCATCCTGGCTCTCCGGCCGATGGACTCGCTGCGCTCCGCGGTGCGGGACATGGCCGAGGCCAAGCTGCGGAGCCTGCCCGTCATCGACGGGGAATGCCGCGTCCTCGGCATGGTCTCGCGCAACGACCTCATGGCGGCGATCGCGCCGGAGGCGGTATGAGCCGCCCGGCGCGCCGCCTCGGCCCCCGGCTGACCGCCGAGCTTCGCGATCGGCTCCTCGAGGCCCGCCGGACACTGCTCCGCGCCGTCGCGGCCACCGACGAGGAGGTGGCGGGGCTCGACGCTCCCGGGCCCGGCGACTCGACGGACCGGGCCGCCGCCGCGTCGATCACGTCGCTGGTCTCGCGCCTGGCCGGCCACGACAAGCGCGAGCTGGATGAAGTCGCCGCGGCGCTGCGGCGACTGGGGTCCGGGGGCTACGGCGTCTGTGAATCCTGCGGGAAGCCCATCGCCCTCCCCCGGCTCCGGGCGGTGCCCGCCACGCGGTTCTGCCTTGCCTGTCAGGAAGTCGAGGAGGTGGCGCCATGATCGTCCGCGCGGCCCTGTTCATGTCGGTGATGCTGCTGGCGTCGTGCGCGCAGGCCCAGGACGGCCGCGCGCTGGTCGGCCAGGGCCGCATGGTCTTCCGCGACCAGGGCTGCTACGGCTGCCACACCGCGGAGGGGATGGGCACTCCCATCGGGCCCGACCTGTCGCGCATCGGCGCCAAGCACGACGAGATCTACCTCACGCGCTGGCTCCGCGATCCGTCCGCGCAGCGTCCGAGCGCCCACATGCCCAAGCTCCAGCTGACCGAGACCGAGGTGCAGGCCCTGGCCGCGTACCTCGGGTCATTGCGGTGAGGGCCCGCGCCACCGCGCGCGCCCCGAAGCCGCTCCGCCGGATCCTCCACGCGACGGACTTCTCGCCCGCCTCGCGGCCGGCGCTCCGGATGGCGCTCGGACTCGCGCGGCGCGAGCGCGCGGCGCTCCTGCTCCTCCACGTGCTCACTCCGCCGTCGCCGTTCGCGCCGCCCGGCGGGCAGATCCCGTCCAGCTACCTGGCGCTCATCGACGCCGCCCGGCGGGAGGCCCGTCGCCGGCTGGCCGCGCTGCTGGAGAAGAGCCGCGCCGCGGGCGCCCGGGTGCGCGCGCGGCTCGTGGCGGGGGGCCCCGCGGCCGAGATCCTGAAGGTCGCGCGCGGCTGGCGCCCCGATCTCATCGTGATCGGCACGCACGGTCGGGGCGGGGTGCGGCGCTTCCTGATGGGCAGCGTGGCGGAGCACGTGGTGCGGCGCGCCTCGCGGCCGGTGCTCACCGTGCGCGGGCGCTGACCCGATCGACCGTGGCCCGTCTGCGGCACATCGGAGTCGTGACCGCGGGCGGCGACTGCCCCGGCATGAACGCGGCCCTCCGGGCGATCGTCAAGGCGGCGGTGCATCGCCACGATATCCGGGTCACCGGGTTCCTCGACGGCTTCGCCGGGCTCCTTTCGGATCGGTCCCGGGGGCTCGGTTTCGACGACGTCTCCGGCATCGTCGCTCAGGGCGGCACCATGCTCGGCGCGTCGAACCGCGACGATCCGTTTCGGGTGCCGGTCGGCCGACCAGGGGAGCACGCCTACGAGGACCGCTCCGAGGTGGTGCTGAGGACGCTGGCGCGGCACGGGGTCGATGGGCTGCTGGTCATCGGCGGTGACGGGAGCTTGACGATCGGCCGGCGGCTCGAATCCAAGGGTGTCGCCATCGTCGGCATCCCCAAGACCATCGACAACGACGTGGGCGGCACCGACGTGGCGCTCGGCTTCGACTCCGCCCTGACGGTGGCCACCGAGGCCGTGGATCGGCTGCACACCACGGCCGCTTCTCACCATCGGGTCATGGTGGTGGAGGTGATGGGGCGAAATGCCGGATGGATCGCGCTCGAGGCCGGGCTGGCCAGCGGCGGGGACGTCATCCTGATCCCCGAGATACCGTTTCGCTACGAGGGGCTCGCGGCCGGCATCCTCGACCGCGCTCGGCGCGGGCGCCGCTTCTCGATCGTGGTGGTGGCGGAGGGAGTCACGTGCCCGGATGGAGGCCCCGTGGTTCGCCAGATCGTCCAGGACAGCCCGGATCCCGTGCGGCTCGGTGGCGTGGGGGTGGTGGTTGCTCGAGCGCTCGAAGCCCTGGTGCCGTTCGAGGTGCGTTACGTCATCCTCGGGCACGTCCAGCGAGGCGGCTCGCCCACCCCCTTCGACCGGATCCTGGCGACCCGCTTCGGCACGTCGGCGGTGGCGGCGCTGGTGGATGGGGAGTCGGGCGGCATGGTCGCGCTCCGAGGAGACCGGATCGAGCGCGTCTCCCTGGCGGATGTCCTCGCCAGGCCGAGGCGCGTGGATCCACTGGGCGAGCGGGTGGCCGCCGCGCGCAGCATCGGGACGATCTTCGGCGACGAGGTCCGGACGGGGGCATGAGGGCGGCGGTCGTCTCGGCCACCCGGGGCGGCGGCATGCCTGCTCTCGAGATCTGCGACGTCGCGGATCCGGAGTTCACACCGGGACACTGCCTCTTGAGAGTACTCGCCTGCGGGGTGTGCCGGACGGACCTGCACATCGTCGCCGGAGATCTGGGGCCGGTCCGTGACCGCCTGATTCCCGGTCATCAGATCGTGGGCGAGGTGGTCGAGGGGGCGGCGGAGGATCTTCCCCGCGGCAGCCGTGTCGGGGTCTCCTGGCTGGGCGGGGCGGACGGACACTGCCGCTATTGTCGGAACGGCAATGAGAACCTCTGCGACTCGCCCACCTTCACCGGGTACACGGTGGACGGCGGCTATGCGGAGTACGCTCTTGCTCGCCACGATTTCGTGTTTCCTCTTCCCGGAGAGCTCGACGATCTCCGGGCGGCGCCCTTGCTGTGCGCCGGAATCATCGGCTTTCGCAGCCTGCGGGTGGCGGGCGTGGAGGAAGGTGACCGCGTCGGCCTGTTCGGGTTCGGGGCGTCCGCACATCTGGCGCTGCCCGTGCTGCAATCCTGGAACTGCGAGGTGTTCGTCTCCACTCGGGGTGCGTCGCACCGCGGGCTGGCGCGCTCCCTCGGCGCCACGTGGGTCGGCGATGACCGGCAGCACCCGCCGGTCCCGCTCGATCGCGCGATCACATTTGCCCCCAGCGGCGATGTCGTCGTCGCGGCGCTCGCGAGCCTGCGCAAGGGCGGGGTCGTGGCGATCAATGCCATTCATCTCGACCGCATCCCGGAATTCGACTACGACCGTCTCCTGTGGGGGGAGCGGCAGATCCGGAGCGTGACGAACATGACGCGCGCCGATGCGCGGGACTTCCTTCGCGTTGCGCGTGCGATCGGTCTCCGGCCGTCGGTGACTACCTTCCCGCTCGATCGCGCGAGCGACGCGCTGTACGCGATCGAGCACGGCACAATCGATGGCGCGGCCGTCATCGTTCCGTAGCCGACCGCTATCGGGTGGGACCGCGGGCCCGGAGGTACACGAACCAGTAGACGGCACCCACCAGGACCGAGCCCCCGATGAGGTTGCCGATCGTCACGGGTAGCAGACTGCGACCGAGAAACGCGATCCACGTCAGCGCCTGCGCCTGCGATCCGAGCGCCCGCATGGCCACGAAGTCCGGGTCGAGGGCCGCCACGAAGATCGCGTAGGGGACGAAGTACATGTTCGCGACCGAGTGCTCGAACCCGGCGGCCACGAAGCCGCTGATCGGGAGCACGACCGCGAGGATCCGGTCGGTGGTCGTCCGGGCGCTGTAGCTGAGCCAGACGGCCAGGCACACGAGGACGTTGCCCAGGATTCCGAGGACGACGGCCTGGAGGAAGCCCGGCTGGAGCTTGGCGTGAGCGATGGCGAAGGCGGCGAGCCCGAAGGCGCCGTCGCCGCCGCGATGAGTTCCCGCGAGGCATGCCGCGAGCGCGATGGCGGTCGCGCCGACGAAATTGCCCGCGAAGACGACGGTCCAGTTCCGCAGCAGGGCGGTGGTGCTCACCCGGCGGCCGGCCCACGCCATCACGATCAGGTTGTTGCCGGTGAACAGCTCGGCGCCGCCCACCACCACGAGGATCAGCCCGAGGCTGAAGGCCGCTCCCGCGAGCACCCGGACCGGGCCCCAGGGGGCGGCCCCGGCGCCGGCCAGCGCGGTGGTGGCGAACACGCCGCCGAGCGCGATGAACGCGCCCGCCAGGACGGCGAGGGAGAAGAGCCGCGGCAGATCCAGGGCGGCCTTGCGGACCCCGATCTCCTCCGCGCGCTCCGCCATCTCGGGCGGGAGCAGGGCGTCCAGTCCCGGCGCCGCCGGCTCGCTTCGCTTCACGGGCTCCGACGCGCTCACGCTTGGGTCACCATCGCCTTCGTGTGTAGCATAATTGGCCCATGGCCGAGCCTCTCTCGAATCCGCCGCAGTCCGCGTTCACGGTGTTCGAGGAAGCCTTCGCCCGCGCGGCCGGGACGCCGCTGGTCGCCGGCAACGAGGTGCGGCTGCTCCGGGACGCGGGCGAGAACTATCCGGCCTGGCTCGAGGCGATCGCGGCGGCGCGACACACCATCCACTTCGAGAGCTACATCATCCACGAGGACGCGACCGGGGAAGACTTCGCCCGCGCGCTGAAGGCCCGGGCCACCGCGGGCGTGCGGGTGCGCGTGATCTACGATTGGCTCGGCGCGGTGGGCAAGACCTCCCGGAGATTCTGGCGCGGCCTGCGCGAGAGCGGCGTCGAGGTCCGCTGCTTCAACCCCCCGAGCGTGTCGAGCCCGTTCGCCTGGGTCTCGCGCGACCACCGCAAGATGCTGGCGGTGGACGGGCGGGTCGCCTTCGTGACCGGGCTCTGCGTGGGCCGCGCGTGGGTCGGGGACGCGGCGCGCGGCGTCGAGCCCTGGCGCGACACCGGCATCGCGGTGCGCGGGCCCGCGGTCGCCGATCTGGAGCGGGCGTTCGCGCAGATGTGGGCGCTGGCCGGCGCTCCGATCGCGGAGGCGGACCCGCCGCCCCGGGAGCCGCGGCCGCCGGCGGGCGACGTCGCGGTGCGCGTCATCGCGGGCATGCCGGGCACCGCCGAGCTCTATCGGCTCGACCAGCTCATCGCGGCCGCCGCGCGGGAGACCCTCTGGCTCACCGACGCCTACTTCGTCGGGACGACCGCCTACGTCCAGTCCCTCCGCGCGGCGGCGCGCGACGGGGTGGACGTGCGCCTGCTGGTGCCCGGCGCGAGCGACATCTGGGTCCTGCGCGGCCTCTCGCGGGCGGGATACCGCCCGCTCCTCGAGGGAGGGGTGCGGGTCTACGAGTGGAACGGCCCGATGCTCCACGCCAAGACCGCGGTCGCGGACGGGCGGTGGGCGCGCGTGGGCTCGACGAATCTCAACCTCCAGTCGTGGATCGGCAACTGGGAGCTGGACGTGGCGGTGGAGGACGAGGGCTTCGCGGGCCGGATGGAGGAGATGTACCTGGAGGATCTCGAACGGGCCACCGAGATCACGCTGACGCGACGGGCGCGGGTCGTGCGGACCGCGAAGGCGCCCCGGGGTCCCG